>JBIKVI010000308.1:0-5322 GCA_044356935.1 Silvanigrellaceae bacterium
GGGCCCCCCTCGCCGTCGGCATGGAGGTCTTCCCCATCTTTGAGCTTCTTTTGAGGGCGCAACAGGCATTCCCATGGGCCCTCGCCCCGAGGGCGAAGAAGGAAGACTTCGCCGCGCGCCCCCGTAGCGCGGCGCACCCGCACGCGTGCCGGATAGACGCGCGTATCGTTGGCCACGAACACCACACGTTGCGCACCCGAGAGCTCGCGCAAGCGTGCGACGATGGCAGGCAATTGGGAGAACATGGCGTCTTCCACGGCGTTCGCGGCGGCGTGATGGACGAGAAGGCGGGAGGCGTCGCGCTCGGCGGTGGGCTCTTGCGCCACGAGATGCGCAGGAGTCTCGAAGGCGAAGTCGGTTGTCTTCATCGGATCGGCGAGGCTCCTCGGGGTCGGAAGGGACCTCTCGGCCGACCGCACGCGCGCACCGGAAGGAGGTCTCAGGGGACAATGATGCGCCGGAGGTGGGGTCCGAGGCGGGTGACCATCTCGTAGTTGATGCTTTGCGCCCAAGCCGCCCAGGTTTCGATACTCAGCGATTCGGACCCATCGCCGCCCACGAGCGTCGCCGTGAGCGGCGCTTCGTCGGCGACCGCGCGCGTGACGTCGACGATGATGTGGTTCATCATAACGCGGCCGATGATGGGGGCGCGGTGACCATTGACGAGCACGTGCGCCTTGCCCGACACCAGGCGCGGAACGCCATCGTAATAACCCACGGGTAACAGAGCCACGCGCGTGGGCGCCTCGGCGCGCCACGTGCAGCCATAGCCCACGAAGCTTCCAGGGGAAAGCATTTTCACGATCTGGCTTTTGCACCGCCACGCCAGGGCCGGCGTCAAGACTGGGGCCGCCGGCAAAGCGATGCGAGCCGAGAGGCGGGTTTCAGAGGAGGGCCACAAACCGTAAAGGGCGATGCCCGCGCGCACGACGTCGAGGCGTGAGCGGGGAAGCACGAGGGCCGCTGCGCTCGCCGCGAGATGCCGTTGGAAGGGCTCTTGCCGCCCTAAGCAAGCCGCGAGCTCGGCCTCGCAACGTGTGAGGTTCTCCAGTTGGAAAAGCGCGTAGGCCTGTTCGGTGACGTCCTCCACGTTTGCGAAATGGGAGAAGATTCCTTTGACCTCCACGACGTCATGGGCCTGCGCGAGAAAGCCGAAACCTCGCTCGATGTCGCCCGGGCCGAACCCTTCCCGTGAGAGGCCTGTATCCACGTGGACGTGCGCTTTCGCGGGTGCACCGAGGCACGCCCTGCGCAGGGCCTCCGGCGCGCGCGCCCACCCATCGTCGCCGATGCACAACGTTATCCCCGCGCGGGCGAGCTCAACGGCTTCATCGGGCTCGGTGGCCCCGATCACCAAGACCTCCTTGCGCGGATTGCCCGTGGCGGCCTCCCAATGCCTGATGGCGAGCCCATCCTGGGGCTCGATGACGTAGAGCACATCGAGCAGCGGGTGGAGGAGCGGCAGGACCTCGCGGAAACCATGCCCGTAGGCGTTCCCCTTGAGCACTCCCCCGAGCCTAGGGGCGCGGCTTCCCTTCGTACCCGTCAGGATGGAACGCAACGCCATCGTGTTGCGCGCTAGTGCTCCTTGGGAAACCTCGATCCACGAACTGTTTGAGGGGGCCATGTTCGCCTTGCGTTTTCGTTGCTGCGTTCCCTTCGCCGGGTTCGGGCAGCCGCGTTCCAGGGATTGGGGGCGGCAAAAACTGCCGCCCCCATCCGTCAAGGGTAACGCGCCCCGTGGGAAAACGGCACCCCCGGTGAGGTCAGAAAGAGTGGCGGGTCGGCCGATACCCAGAGTGCGGCAGGAGGCAATGGCGGGACATATGCACAGCGATTCCCTGAAGGTCATAGCGCTCGTCGCGCGACGCGAAGGCGCCCGGGTGGAGAAGATGCTCCCCTCGGGGCGCAACACCACCATCGTGTCCAGGCTCTCCCCCCGCAACGCGCACTACAGGCGCAAGATTCTCCATCTGCAAGGAGCCCAACAATCGCGCCTCGTGCGCCACGACGTGCAGGCGGGACTCGAACGCCTCCGCGAAAGCAGTTTGTTCGAATACGGCGCAAACATGTCTTGGCATTTCGGTACGGATGCCATCGAAATCGTGACGCCCTGGATCGAAGGCTCGACACTTGCCGAACGCAACACGGACGCCTCGGGCACGGCTGGCCGCTTCGCTTCGGCGTTCGCACTCGACGACGCCACAGCACTACGCGACAGGTTGCGCGTGTGGGTCCGATTCTTCGAACGCCTCGCCCATGTCCATGCGCTCGGAGTGGTCCATGGCAACTTGCAGCCCGGCAATCTGCTCGTGTGCGATCCCCTCCCGTACGACTTCACCGACCGCCTGCCCTCGGAGTTCTTCGATCGCAAGGACAACGTCCCGCACGTGGCTCTCCTCGATGGCGCCTGGGCGCACCTCCTGCTGGCCGAAGAAGGCAACACGCTCCGCGCGCAGAAGCGCGTGGCGGAGCAAAGCTCGCCGGGTCATGGCCAGCCGCAGGCCTGGCCCAAGGGCTTCTGGCTCCCACCCGAGGTCTCCGGCCTGGCCGAGGGCTGTTACCTCGAGAGCGGCGACGTCTTCTCGATGGCGGCCGCCATGGCTTGGGATTTGGGATTCGCGAGCCCTTGGCCCACGCTGCGCGCATCCATGGCGCAACTGGCCGCCGGGGCATCGCCCGCCGATGCGAGTGTCGAGGCGGGCGCTTCAGCCGCGCATGGCGTTTTCGAGCATCTCTGGCCCGTCTTCGTGAACACCGACCTGCGCCTTTTTTGGCACGGGGGTGCCTGGCACCAGTGGAGCAATCGCAATCCCGTCGTGGAGACGCTGCGCAAGCTGCGGGGGCTCCTCGCGCGCACCCTGCACCCGAGCCCCGAGAAGCGAGGCAAGAACGCTCGCGAAGTGGCCTTCGAACTCATGGTGATGGTGACGCGCCTAGCGGAGGCCGCCAAGACCGGACGGCTCGACCCACAAGTGGCACCGGTGGTGAAGGATTCGCCGGCCCAATGGGCCGAGTTCGAGGATCACTGCGCGCGCCTTGTGTGCAAGAGCCTCGAGACGCCCGAGGCCCTTCACGCGTTCACGGAAGCGCCGCTCGGGGCCACGGACGCTCGCCTGTGGTTCGTTGCGAAAAACAAGGAGACCAATACGCACGCCGCCATGCGCCGCGCGATGGCCGCGCTTCGGGCCCTCGAAGGGCGCACGCTCTACATCAGGATACGCCACGACGACAAGGAGTTCCCCTTCGCCGCGCTCGATCGCGTTGTCGACGGACTGCTTGGGGAGGCCATGCGGACAAACCCCGATGCCCTGTGCATGCCGCACGCGCTCTTCAAGGGCTTGGGCGGCAAGATGCGCGTGCTCGCGCAAGTGCTGCCCTCGCTGCGCGTGTTCTTCGGCGACGCCTGGCGCGGCGAGGAGAAGAAGAGCGAGCTCGCCATCCACGCGCGCCATGAAGCCGTGCACGCGGCCGCCCGAAAGCTCGTGGTTATCCTCTTCGAGGTCGCGCGGGTTCGCCATTTGGGCCTCGACGACGTCCACCGTGCCGACCCGTCTTCCCTCGAGGTCCTCCTTCGTGTGACCGCGGAGGCGCGGACACCCACGCGTTTCCTTATGGGTGTGCGCGACTACGAGCGGGCGCGATCCCAGTCGCTCGACGACGCCATGGCATCGATGCGCACGCGCGACGCGGGTGTGGACGTCCTCCTCGGCCCACGGGTGAACTCGCTCGCCGGGCGCATCGCTTCGCTTCGTCCGGAGACGGCGCGGCTGCTCGCGGCCTGCACGCGCTTGCGGTCCCCATTCCGTTTCGATGACGTCGAATTCCTGGCCTCCCAAGCTTCCACCTTGGAGGGCCTGCTCGCCTCCGATTTCCACGCCGGCAAGCGTTCATTGCCTAACGAAGCCGGGCGCGACATGGGCGCCCACCCTCCCCGGTTGGGCATTGACGCTCCCTCGCAGGTGGAGAGCCACGCCCTTGCCCTCGACGCCCTGCGCTGCGCGCGCGCGCACGGCCTGGTGTCGGAGACGCGCGATCCCACCTGCGGCCGCGTAACAGGTTACGGTTGGACGTCGGACAGGATCTCCCTCACCCTGTCCCTTCTCCTCAACGAGGAAGTCAAGCGCGGCGTGGCCTTCGCGCTCTCGTCGCGCCATAACGGAGACGCTTCGGAACAGAACGCGTGGGACGCGGTGCTACGGACCGCCGAGCTGTTCGCGGACTCCGACCTCTCTCGCACGGCCCACGCAGCGTTCGCCGCGTTCGTGCGCGTGAGCGAGTCCATTCCCGACGTGTCCTCGGCGCGTTACCTCGTCCTGCGCTTCGCGCGCCTCTCAGAACGCCTCGAACGCCAGCAGAGCCCCGATGCCGACAGCCTCGTGCCGCGCATCCGCGAGACCCTCGCGGATCTCTCGAAGGCCTTGGGCGAGTTCGACGTCGCCACACGCTTTTACGAGGCGGTTGGGTGGAACACGCTCAACCCTAAACGCAAGGCCATCCTCCGGCTCAAGAGCTTCTTCCCCTCACGTGCGCCCTCGCGCCTCGAGCGTGAGGCTTGGTTCTCGGGCGTCACCGCCGCCGCCGTGGAGGCGGAGCTCCTCCCCCCATCGGAACGATTCGAAGGACTCGATCCCAACCTCCTCGCCGTGCACGAGATCCGCAAGCTCGAAGGGCTCATGGAGAAGGAATCGCTCCTCGGCGGAACGAGCTCCGACGGCTTCGTGCCCTTGGGCAAGCTCGTCTCGCTCGCCCTCAAGCCCGGCGAGTCTCGCGCCGAACGCCTGCCCTACATGCCAAGGTCGAGATCCATCCGCGAGGTCACCTACGCTGGATTCCTGCGTTCGGCCGCCGGCTGGGTGCGCTCCTCGCTGCTGTTCCCTGAGACCGTCCGCGCGCTGGCACTGGCCATCCGCGCCGAGGACGGAGAGTCCATCGTGAGCAGCCTGTTCACCATGCACATCGCCGGCGGACGTTACCTCCGCCCGGATGTCCGGGCGCTGCTCCTCGAAATCGCCACCGACGTTGCCACGCGCATCGGCGATGATACCGAGACGGCGGAGGCCATCTGCCTGCGCGCCTTCGGCGCCTACTTTTACGACGGCGCACTCGACGAGTGCCGACGGTGCCTAGACATGCTCGGCGCCACGCGGCGCGATTTGCCGCAGTCCATCCGCTTGTGCGCGGCGCGCCTGTCGTTCCTTTGCGATCTCGAAGACGAGGCGCTCGAGACGGTCAAACTCCCTGTGTTGCGCAGTGCAGATCTGTTCCGGCGTCTGCGCGAAGCGGGCTTGGGAAGTTGGGAGATAGGCCACGCCCTCGTCG
>JBIKVI010000079.1:0-16170 GCA_044356935.1 Silvanigrellaceae bacterium
TCACCGACGCGATCCATGAGGATCGCGTCGGCCGCGAGGAACGCGTCACGCAATCCGGTGACGACGAGCTGGCTCGCGACCTCTCCGCCTTTGTGCCCCCCCATGCCATCGGAGACGATGGCGATGCCATACTCCGCGCTGCAAAAATAGGCGTCCTGATTGCTGGAGCGCACCAGCCCCCTGTCGGTCGCCCCCAACATCCGCAAGCGCATTTTCGAACTCCGCAGCGGGGTTCGCGTCCCCAAGCTCAAGGCAATCCCAGGCAATCTTCACTCACGCCCTAAAATAGACTACGCTGCGACGGCCGTCCGCGTGTCAAAATTTCCACGGAGGAAACATGGTGAATCCGAAGTCGCTCGAGGGCGTGGCGCTCGACCTCGCCCGAGCGCTCTCTCCCGTGGGCATGGCCTTTTACGAAGGCAGTCCCATGGCCGAGCGCAAGCGCGATCGGACCCTCGTGAGCGCGGCCGATCGCGAGATCGAGATCGCTGCGCGCGCTTTTTTGACCGCTGCCACGCCCGACTTCGGGTTCCTCGGAGAGGAAACAGGCAAAACGCGTCGTCTTGGCGACCACGCCCCTGTGGCTCGTCCGCGCGTTCCAAGCCAATCGGGCTTCGCGCCGACGGGGGCACTTCTCGCGCATGAATTCGATCTCAACGACGACGTCCCGCCTCCGCTCGTCCTTAACGAAGACACCTATTGGGTGGTCGACCCCATCGACGGCACCATCAATTTCCTCGCGCGCAGCCCATTGTGGTCGACACTCGTGGCCCTCATTCACGGCGGGCGGCCGGTTCTTGGCCTCGTCCTGCTGCCCGCGCTCGATGAAGTCTTCATCGCCTCGGAAGGAGGCGGCGCTAGATACGGCAAGCTCTCGCGCGGCCCGGCGTCGTTCCGTCCGTGCGCGCCCCGGCGCGCATCGTCGTTGGCCGATGCTCACGTCTCATGCTCCTCGCCGCGCACGTTCTTGCACCGTGGCGTCGATGGGTTCGCGCAGGCCCTGACCGCAGCCTCCGCGGAGATGCGCACACACTCCGACGCTTACGGTTACACGCGCATCCTCAACGGCGGCATCGACGCCATGCTCGACCCCATCGTGGCTCCCTACGATGTCGCCGCATTGCAGGTTCTGTTCGACGAGACGCCCGGTGCTGTCTTCACCACCCTCCATGGTCACGTCGGCCCTTCGCGGCACCGCATGGGGACGGCCCTTGCTGCCACGTCGCGCGATCTCGCCGATGAGATTCTTGCCCTCTACCGCTCTTGGTTGCGCCATGGGGACGCGCGCCTTCCCGCAGCGGCCACGGCTTCGCCCGAGGGTTTTGCTCAGGCGCACGCCCTTGCATCGTCGCGCTCGCCCTTCTCCTTCGAAGGAGCGGGTGCCGCCACGGCCGCCTGGACGCTAGGACTCGAGATGGGTGTCGCGGCGTTTCGCGAAGAGCATCCCGACGCGACGGTAGAGGACGTCTCCGTGTTGGTCTCGTGCGAGGAGTCTATTTCCGCCAGCGTGAAGAATGGAACACTTTCCACTGCGCCCCAAGTGGATGCCGCACTAGGCGTGCACGTGAGGGCCGTGGTGTCTGGCGGGAGCGCCCTGCGCGTCGCATCGCTCCCCCTTGAGGAACAGCCCGAGTCGCTCGTGCTCCATGCTCTCCGGGACGCCCTCGCCCAGTCGCGCGAGAGGGGGCTCGAGCCGGGCACTGAAATCCTCGCGTGGCGCGATCCCCTCGTCGGCCATTTCGGTCCATCTCCCTGGGAGCTTGGACTCGACTTCGAAGCCTTCGGCGCCGTGCTCGCGCTCGTCAAGGAGCAACGCGAAGAGCCGGCGGCGGGGATCCAAACCATCAGCGCGCACGTGCAGGTTTCCTCGCACAAACGCCTGCAGGTGTTCCTCGATGGCGCCCAACAAACGCTCTCGGGCGTCACCTTCCTCGTGAGCGCCTCAGCCGTTTCGCGCCGGGGCGACGAGAAGCGGCGAGCGAGCATGCGGCTCTTCGACAACGGTGTGCCCGAACTCGAATCCTTCAAAGCCCGTTTCCTCGCCGAGCTCACCCATGTGAAGGAACGCGCGTTGGCGCTGCTCGACGCGCCACTGGTGCCTGAAGACGTAGAGTACGCTCACCTGGCTGTCGACGCCGATCTCCTCGGACTCATCCTGCACGAAGCGCTCGGGCATGCCGCCGAAGGTGACCTCGTGGAGCTGGGCAGCTCAGGATTCGGAGCCCCGCGGACCGATGGGTCTTCCGACCCTCGCCGTGTGAGGCAGGACTTGGAAGTCGCGCCACCATGGATGGACATCGTCATCGACGGTGCACTCGACACCTGCGGACTTTTGCCCATTGACTGCGAGGGAACAGCGCCGCTGCGGAAAAAAATCGTACGTGAGGGACGCCTGGTGGACGGCCTGCATACGCGCCAAACCGCCCGCACGGCGGGGGCTGCGCCCGACGGCTGCGCCCGCCAAGAGAGTGTTTTCCATCCGTCTCTCAATCGCATGACGAGCATCTGGGTGCAGGCTCGCGACCTGCGCCCGCTGCCGTTGGTCGCCGACGGCGAGCGCATCGATCGCCCGACGGCCGAGTCGGTGCGGCGCGTGCTCGAGGCCGATGGTTTCCTGCGCGACGACGCGCCCGTCCTCTACCTCTCCGGATGGAAAGGCGGCACCGCCACCTGCTCGAACCTCGAATTCCGCGCGGACGTGGCTTTCGTCCACGAGCTGCGTAAGGGGCAACCTCCGCTCCTGCTTCGCGAAGCCAACTTCACGGGGATAGCCACGGACTGTTTCCTCAGCGCCGTCGCCGCGTATGGACCCGTTTTGTGCCGCACCATCGGCACATGCGGGAAGGACTCGCAGGGCGTTCCCACCTCCGATGGCGGGCCCGCCATCCTCGTGCTTGCGCGACACCCGCGCGTGTCCGTCATCGGAGCGGGAGAAGCCGAAGCATGATGCCATCGTCGCCTCCCTCCGCGCGTACCGGGCGTTCCCTTACACTGGGTGCCATGCGCGCATTGCTCGACGGTCTGCGCGCCCGCGGGCGCGTGAAGACTTTCGTCGTCAACGCGTCCTTCAAGGAGGAGTCGTCCTCGGTCCTCCTCCTCGGGCTGCGCCACACCAAGGCACCAGAGCAGACTGAGCGCCGATTCGAGGCCAGCATTTACCTCGAGACGCCCACGGGTGACGCCGTCTCCCTCGACGTGTGCTCGGCCGACATGGCGCTCTTGGCTTCGCGCCTCGAACGAGCCCTCTCCCTCGCGTCGCCGCTCGCCTTCAAGCCCTCGCCTCGCCGCCATGCGGGATATCCGCACGTTCCTTTGGCTTCCGAGGAACTGCGTGCCCTGCTTGCGTCAGGACGCGCGGCCGAGGAAGCAGCCAGATTGGCGTTGGCCATCGAGGAGCGCGCCAGAGAGGTGACGCATCCCCGGCTCATGAGCCGTGAGGCGCACGCAACCGTCAGCGGCTTCGAACGCTTCTACTTCGATTCCGAAGGCAACGAGGCGAAGGAGGAGGCCGCTTATTGCTCCTTGCAGTGCGTCTTCTGGACACGCGACACCTCGGAGGACGCGTCCGATGTCGTCGGCTCGCTCCCGGCCGAGGCAGAAGTCGATGCACTCGTGCATGATGCCGCGCGCAACCTCACGGTAACGAGCGTGCGCAAACTCGAACCCAAGGAGGGCGCGCGAGTCCTCCTTACACCAAAGGCGTTCCTCTCGCTGCTCGACGACCTCGTCCTGCCCAATCTCGAGGCCCGCACGCTTCTCCGCAAGACGGGCTCGTTCGAGATGGAGCACATCGACCAAAGGGTTCTCGGTTCGCTGAGCCTGAGCGACGACCCTCACCTCCCTTACTCCCCCTTCAGTTCGTGTTACGACACCGACGGCACACCCACGCGGCCCGTGACCATCGTCGAAAACGGGATCCTGCGCCACCCTCTTTTCAGCGCGGCTCTCCTCGCGGAGCTCGAAGCCGAGCATCCGGCCTTGGCGGGTCGCTTCGCGCTCACGGGACACGCCGTGAGCCTCGATCGCACTTCCCACACGAACCTCGACGTGCGCCTCGAGGGGCTTCCGGAAATCGACTTTGCTCGCGCTGTGGCCGCCGCGCCGCAGGTTGTCGTTGTGGGCAACCTCACCGGCATGAGCGCCGACCCGCTCACCGGGCAATTCGCGCTCGACGCGGATGGTGCTCGGGTCCACGAGAACGGCGCGTTGGCCTACACCACGAGTCTCACCCTGCGCGGCAACATCATGGAGGTGCTCCGCGATGGGCACGCCGCCCTTCTTCCCCGGGAGCGTGCGTTCAACCGCCGCGCTCCCGGAATCCTCACGTCTACGCTCGCGTGCGTTCCCAAGGAACTCGCGGAGGAATTCGAAGGCTGACGCCTCCAATGGCCCGTCGAAACCAGGAATCGAAATGAAGAAGTTCGTCATAACGGGAATCCTCGCCCTCCTCCTGCTCGCGTCGCTCCCTTTCGCGCTCGCCGGGTGGGCTGCGTACCAAGTGTTCCTTGGCGACTACGAGCACCTGAGCAAGGAGCGCATCCTCGAGATCCTCTCCAAGGAAACAACGGTCTACTACCGTGACGGCCAGTCGCAGTTGGGGAGCCTCTTCGGCCAGGAGCACCGCCACTACGTGCCGCTGAAGGAAATCCCGCGCGTCATGCTCGACGCCATCGTGGCGGCCGAGGACGACGGCTTCTACGTCCATCCGGGCGTGGACTTCATGGCCACCGGTCGTGCCCTATTCAGGAACATCCTCATGGGACGTCGTGAAGGGGCATCGACGATAACTCAGCAAACCGTCAAGAACCTCTACGGTCGGCCGGTGACCAATTACCGCGCCAAGTACGTGGAGGCCATCAACGCCTTCAAGCTCGAGCGCGTCTACTCGAAAGACGAGATCCTCGAGTTCTATTTGAACCAGTTCCATGTCACGGGTAACGGACGCGGCATTGGCGTGGCCGCGAAGTACTATTTCGACAAGGAGGCGGCATCGCTCTCCCTCACCGAAGCGGCCTTCGTGGCGGGATCCCAGAAGGCCCCCGTGCGCTACAATCCGTTTACCAAGAGGACGGTTGAGGCCCAGGCCAAGGCCCGCGCCGAGGCCACAATCCGGAAGAACTACGTTTTGCGTCGCATGCTCGAGACGAAGTTCATCACGCAGGCCGAATACGACGCGGCCAAGGACGAGGAGGTTCCCTTCAAGCAGGGGCGCTTCCAGTTCAACGAACTTTTCATCACCGAGATCGTGCAGCGTCAGGTGGCACGCCCCGAGGTCTTGGAGGCAATCGGCGCCGAGAGCGTAGAGCAGGTCGCGAGCATGGGTCTGCGCATCACCACGACGCTCGAGAAGACCGTCCAGCAAGGCGCGCAGTACGGCGTAAGGCAGAACCTCAGCAGGCTCGAAATGATTCTAGGAGGGTTCCAGAAGGAGAATCCGTCCAACTTCGTTTATATTCAGAAGCCCGAGAAGCACGCATTCCATGTGGCCCGCGTGGTGAGCGTTGATCGCACCAAGAAAAAGGAGACCCTCGAGCTGTCGTTCGGTGTGGCGCGCTGCCGTGTTCCCACTGAGGGTGTCAATCGCGTGGCGAAGATCACCGATCAGTCGTGGTACCGCGGATTGGAGAAGAGCAAGGCGCTGTTCCTCGATCAGGTCAAGGAGGGGGACACGGTGCTGGCGAGCGTCAAGGACGTCGCGGACGATGGCTCCCTCACTTGCGACGTCGAGCGCAGACCACGCGTCCAGGGTGGCCTTATCGTGCTCGACAAAGGACGCATCGTGGCCATGGTTGGGGGCTATTCACCCAACGAATACAACCGCGCTATTTTCGCCAAGCGGCAGCCGGGCTCGACTTTTAAAACACTCACCTTTTACCCCGCGCTCCAGCTCGGATGGAACGCCCTCGAGCCCTTGGTGAATTCGCGCAGCGTCTATACCTGGCAAGGGCAGTTTTACTACCCGCGTCCCGACCATCCACCCGCTACCCTTGAAACGACCCTCATCGGGGCAGGCGCGGCTTCGGAGAACCTCGCCTCCGTCTACTTGCTCGCCCGCCTGCTCGAGAAGCTGACCTTCTCGCAGTTCCGTGAGCTGATGGCGTTCCTGGAGGTGGCCGACGAGGGCACGAGCGAGGTCGAGCTTGCGCGTACCCTTTCCACGACTTTCAACGTGAAGATGAACGAATGGAACATTAAAGGCGGAATCTTCGAGGCCATCCGCAGCGACCTGAGCCAGGATCTCGGCATCGCGAGCGATCCTCGGCTGCGGGCCTTGGTGCGTTCCATGAACTACGGCAGCGGATTCGAAGCCGAGGCCGCGCGACTTTCTTCTGGCAAGGGAGGCAGGATTCCGGCGAAGGAACGCTCCATCCGTCTCAACGTGGTGCGCAACAACTTCCTCCGCTGGCGGCGCGTGGCCGACAACGGACGCGCGGCGCTCGCCCGGCTGAGGTCCGTGGTCGAATCCGGGGATCTCATGACGGGCTCCGATCGCCAGACTTTTTCCTCGTTCCGTCTCGCGGACGGAGGTAGGTCCTTGGCGTGGGATAGTCCGGACGCGTTTCGCCCCGCTCTGGCGAGTCCGTTGCTCGTCGACCCCGACCTCCCTCCTGCGACGCCCGATCAGATCGTGGCGGCGGCCGAGGCCGACCGAACGCTCCTCGCCGAGGAGAATCTCCTGCTCGACGGTGTGTTCCCCGCCTCGCTCGAACGGGAGATAGGCGCCCAAGTCGAAGCGCGATGGGAACAGGTGCGCTCGGCGCCGCTGGTCGAGAAGCTCTTCGTGCACGACGACTTCCGCTACTCCCTTGGCATGATTTACGCGCAGCGCATGACGCGCCAGATGGGCGTCGAGAGCGACGTGCAATGGGTTCCCTCGTTCCCTCTGGGCGCCAACGTCGTCACCTTGGCAGAATTGGCGCTGTCCTACCAGTCGCTTCTCGACGGTCGTGTGTTCCGTTACTTCGAAGGCGGAGCCGACAACCAGCTCCTCATCATTGAGCGCATCGAGGACGCTTCGGGGAACCTTCTGTGGGAGGCGCAGCCCGCAGCGCACCGGCTTTTCGACGCCTCGTTCTCGCCCTCCATCCTGTCCATCCTGCGCGGCACGGTCACCAACGGCACGGCACGCGCGGCGAACAAGAACGTCGTGCTGCGTTCCAATGCGCCGGCCGACGACGCCCTCCTCCAGAAGGCGGGTATCCGCCTGCCCATCTTCGGCAAGACGGGCACCACCAACGACTACGTCAACGCGACCTACGTGGGCTTCCTGCCCTACCCCGCCGAAGAGGGAACGCGGGAGCTCTCCGCCGAGAACGCCTACACCATCGCGGCCTACGTCGGCTATGACACGAACGAGCCCATGGTGAAGCGTGGATTCAAGGTTGCGGGTGGCACGGGTGCTCTTCCCGCATGGGTCGAAACGGCGCTCACTCTCGTGCGAGAGGAGGGTTTCGCCGAGAAGCTCGATTGGAAATCGCTCGTCGAGCGCAAGGTGGCCGAGGTTCCCTTCGACTACGGGTCCGAAGCGGCGCGCATCGCCGTGCCTCTCCATTCGGGCTTTGTGCTCGGTGGCGGTGGATTGGAGAGTGGCGACGACGGTGCGGACAAGAGCGACCTTGACTCTGCCATCAACGATTATGCCGTGGGCAAAGGAAACGAAACATTTGTGGGCGCGGTGCCCGGCGCCGAGGCGGGCTCAGGCTTCTTGCCCCGCACGAAGGTCGCCTTCTTCAATCCCAAGCTGCCAGAGGGCCCTGGCGGCGGCCTTCCTCCACCGCCTTCCTTCGAAGGTGTGGCAGCTCCCTTGGAAACCCGCGACGTCCAAGGGGCTCCACCGAGGGCCGCGCTCGGTAGCGACCGGGCATCCGACAGGAATGCAGGCGATGCCGGCAACGCTCCCGGCAGGCTCCCCGACGATTCGTTCAGCGACGATACCGATCTCAACTTCGAACTGCCTCCCATGCCGCAGGATCTCGGAGGTGCCGATAGGGCTCCCGGCGGCGATGCGCCGTAGGTTGGATTGTTTCCTTATGTGGCGTCGGCATTGGGTTTTCAGTTGTTTCTTTAGGTTTTGATGGTTCATGTGGCTCCCAGAGTGCTCAATCCTGGCCGCTGAACGTCGACACGTTCCACGAGGGAGGTGCGGCATGAGCCAGAGCGGCGACGACGAACGGCGACGGGGCGTGGCATGGGCCGCCGCCCTTGCGGCGTGCCTGGTGTTGGCTCTGGCATGGAGCCTCGTGGCGCGGGGGCCCACACCCTCGAGCGAAACAGGGTTGGCGGCGCGCGACCTCATGGAGCGAGGCGATACCGTGGCCTATGCCCCCATCCTTGCGCGCTTCGAAACCGACGATCCCGGCGGGACGCGCCACGCCTTGGGCTTTGGATTCAGCGGGCGTCTGGAGACGGCGCTGCGCGACGCAGCCCCGCGACTCCAGCGCTGCCGGCAGTACCATTCGCCTAGCGTGTCGCCAGTGCGCTTCCAGATCAAGGTGCGCCCGAGGCTGGGGCGCTTGGCCGTGGTGGGAATCCTCGAGGGTGCGCAAGGGACTGCCGAACACGCCGCATGCCTGCGCGATGCAATGGAGGCCGTCGACATGCCGTTCCTCGGGGGCGTGCCCGTCATCGACGACGCCCGTTACGTCATCCATGTGGAGATTCGTTCGGGCGTCGTCGCGCGATAGGGAGTCTGCCCTCGGCCTGCGTGTTTCCTCAGCGGCGACCGGTGAAGCAGTCCCATGGGCCGAAGCCGCCCGCATTGACGTACACGACGCGGGCGCACTTGGCGTTGAGCCCTGGGGCCGTCATCTTGCTGTGGAACGTCGACATGGAAACACCAGCGTATCCGCACGCGGATTTGTGGAGATCGGAGATCTGCCAGAGGCCCGTGTGGCGCAGTCCGTTCGAACCGTAGGCGAACGACCTCGCGCCCATCGACGACTCGCAGCGCGCGATGCGCACCATTGTGTCGACTTGGCTTCCTGAAAAGCCGGCGGAGCGCAGGTGCGAGCGCACTTGGTTCTCGGGAATGAAAGGCCCCTGGACGTCGAGCACGCCGGAGGACGTGACGTCGTCCGTGCCGTCGGGGCTGCCGCATCCGACAAACGCAATGGCAAGTGTGCAGGTACCTATGGCGAGGGTCTTCGAGAGTGAATTCTTCATGAACGAGTCCTTTCGGGTGGCAGTTCAACATTGCATGCCGGAAGGACGCTCGTGGTCCGCTAAAGGCCTTCCCGGCGAACTGAGGGATGCCCTCGATTGCATGCGGGCTCAAGTGCCAATGCTTGTGCAGCGCCCCCGACGGAGCCGTTCCTGGCGACAGCGGCAAGGATTCTCGGGATTTGCCCCTTGCAATCCTTCGAACAAAAAACCTGGGTCAGCGAGGTCTTCACTGACGTCGCAGTCGGCGTCGACGCTGACGTCGACTGCGACGCCTTCGATGTGGGGCAGTCGTCTTTGGTGCTACGATTCACGAACGCTTTGCCGAGTGAGGTGCCAAGCCATGTGCTACAGCGTCATGATGCGACGGGATATCCGCGCCCTCGAGAAGAAATTCGGGCCGCTCATTGTCCGTAACGACGAAGCTGCGCAGTTCGAGGAACGCCGTCGTAACCACCCCAAGCTTTTTCCCGCCCTGGATGATCGCATCTACGCAGGACGTTTCGCACCTGTCGTGCACCGCCTTTGCGAGCGAAACGACGAGGGCGCTTTGGGGCTGACGCTCATGCGCTACAGCGCGTTTCCTCCCACGTACGTCGAGAATCCCTCGAAGCTCTCAACGTTCAACGCCCGGCGCGACAACCTCAGATCCCCGTTCTGGAAGAGCGCCTTCGGCAAGGGTCACGGCGTGGTTCTCGCATCGGGATTCTTCGAGTGGGTCAGCGTGCGCGACCTCCTCAAGGCGGGCCGTGTGGATCTCGCGTCCGTAGTGGCCGAGTTCGAACGCCAACGTGAGGCGCGCCGCGCGCGTGCGGAGGTCGAGGGTAAACGATTCGCTCCTACGAAAACCGAGTTGACCGATGCCCGTTTCAGAAAGTGCATTATCCACTTCACCGCTCAAGCGGGAGCAGATCTCGTTTTGCCTGTCATCTTCAACTCGGGCGAGCTTGGTGGTTGCGACGTGAAAGGCTTCGCCATCGTCACAGACGATCCCCCGTCCGATGTGAGCGACGCAGGTCACGACCGGTGTCCGGTCATGTTCGAGGACGACGCGTGGCGCGCGTGGATCGAACCGCGCGGCAAGACTCCACGCGACCTCGACGCCCTTCTCGGTGCCCAGCGCAGACCCCCATTGGTTCACGACCTCGACGCGTCGACGGCGGTGTGACCTCTTCACCTTGGCGATGGGGCGGATTCCCGAGGCCAGGCGCGCGGCCTGGCGCGCGGCAAAGCGCGTGGCCTTTTCGAAGCTCCATCACCGGGGAGCCTGGAGGTTGTGTTCCCTTACTGCGCGGAAGAGGCCGCGGCGCAGTCGGTGCCGAGCCAAGTGCCGAACGCGGCAATGGGATCCTGTTTAGCGTACTTGGTGCCCTGGGCTTGATTTGCCTGTTTGCACGCCGCATCGAGCTCCTCGTTTCCGGAGGCACATTGCGTCAGGCTCTCACCGTATGCTCCGGTGAAGAACGCTCCGTCGCCGTGTTGGAAGGCGCGCGAGGCGTCGGGCTTGGGGGTCATCGTGCCATCGGCGGCCTTGGTGAGGAACTCAGCCTTGGGTGCCATTCCCAAAGCGGCGAGACGCACGCCCGGGAAGCCCAACGAGGCGGCTTGCGCGTTGACGCCGAAGTAAACGGTGGCGGCGATCTTCGATTGCGAAGAGGGGACGATCTTGTCGTAAAGGCCATGGATGAGGGCGAGCGCACCACGCTTGTCGGTGGCCGTCGAGGTCCAGTTCTGCAGGGCAGCCTCGATAAAGGGAGTTTGCAGGGGAACGTCCATACGCATGAGCAACTTCGCCGCGAGTTTGGCGTTGGCGGCGTCGTCGGCGGCCGGCTTGCCCGCGGCATCTTTGAACTTCACGCCTTGGCCATAGCCTTTCCAGCGCTCGAGGAGCTGTTGCCCCGTCGGCAATTGCGCGAACGATGTTTTGTCGCCATAGCCCTTCACATACGACTCCAGCGCGAGGCGGAACTCGGTGGCGAGGAACGTGGTGGGTCCGAACAGCGACACGGCGCACGAAAAGCGCATAGGCTGGAAGAACGACGTACCGAAAACCTGTTGGACCGAGGATCCGATGGCGGTGCCCTTTGAGGCGGCGGGGATGGAGTCGTCGGCGACAATTTTGTCTCGAATGCCGCCCAAAACGGAGAGCTGTCCGCCCGCGCGGGCAAGAGCGAGCTGGGCGGTGAGGCCACCGCGCGACACACCCGCCATGTAGGAAACAGGCATGGCAGGCGTCGCGTCGGTGGCATCGGTAGGAGAGCCGCCGATGCGCTTGACGAAGGCTGTGAGCGAGGTTTGGAGCGGCTTGCCCGCCACCTCCTGCCCTTTGGCGTCGAGCTGCTTGCCGATGGCGATGACGCGAGGTTTGAGGGTGTCGTTGACCCCGATGCCCGCGCGCACCACGCAGTCGTGCATGCCCAGGAGTTCGTCGACGTCGGTGACGTAGGGTTCGCGTGGGGCCTTGGTGGCTTCCGCGACCTTGCCTGTTTCGTCGCAGGTGCGCGTGGTGGCGGAGTCGATGCCGCCCTTGCATACGGGTTCGCCGGGGAAGCTCGGTGCGATGATGACGTGGTTGCCCTGGGCCTCTCGGAAAACTCCCGCTATCTCGGCGTACGAAAGGCCGTTTTCGCCGCTGTGGGAATAGGCCACGAGCGGGTACTTTGTGGAGTTATCAGCAGGATTCGCAGCGGCCGTGGGCACTACGAGGAGGCCCGTGCGCACCGCGCCGGCGGCCTCGGCCGTTCCGTCGTTCTTCGCTTGCAGGCGATACTTCATGGCGTAGAGCTTGGCTCCCGCGAAATCCACGGGCTTGAGCGCTTTGGTGTCTATGGTTTTGGCTACCGACAACTCTTGGATGGCGTCGATGGCGGCGCAACGGCCTTTGTAGGAGGCCGCCGAATATTCCTGAGCGATGGTCCCGAGCTTGGCTTGGTAGTCGGCCTTTACTTTCGCGTCCTGCGACGTGAGGAATTCAGAAGGCCGCGCGAGGCGCTTTGCGAGATCGGCGCGATCGCCCGTGGACTCGCCGGCGTCGATGCGCAGCTCCTGCGCGAGGAGTTTCCACCGCGTGTGTTCTTTGGTTTGGAACGCGCCGGTGGGGATCTGGTCGGGCGCCGGAGGGAATCCTTCATTGTCAGCCGATCCGCAGCCCGTAAGGGCGACGGCCAGCAGGGAGGAAAGCGATGCGAAGGGCATGGCGTGCGGGAGGCGTTTCATGGCGAAACCTCTGCGTATGTTCTGTTCGGACCCGAGCTTGGCGCGGCCGGGAGCGAGATGCGCAAACTAGCATGGGGAACCCACGTGCGCCAACGTTGCGGGAGCAGGTGACTTCGTGCAGTATTCGGCGTGCGCGGCCCGGAAATTCCCCTCGTTCATGAAGCTCTCTTAAATCGCCCCCGACTCGTACGCGCTTCGTGCGGTCAGCGGCCCCGAAGTCACCTTGCAGACAGACTGGTGGAGTTGCCTATGTCTCGACTCGCAGATCCGAATCGCTCGCGCTTGGCGAAGTTCGCCCTTGGAGGCGCGTGCGCCATCGCCGCCGCCTCGCCCGTCTTGGCCCTTGCCCAGGACGCGTCCCCGGCCTCCGATGCTCCTGTGCCGGCGGCCGAAGCTGCGCCGACGCCTGAGGCAACTCCCCTCCAAGACCCCTCTCTCGCACCTAGCGACACAGGCGATGATCCCGATCCGACGCGCAACATAGAGGCCGGGCTCGAAGGCGATTCCCGCACGCATATTTCCGTGGGTCCAGAGGGCAAAACCTTACCTGCGCGCGTGTTGCGCGTGCGCGCCCCTTTGCGTTTCGCAAACGCCACGCATGGCTACGACGCGGACGGCAAGAAAGTCGAACGAGGCGTGGAGCTCAACGTCGTGGGCACGGCGTTCGTCGCGGAATACGGGATTACCGACGAACTCTCGCTCCAGTTCCTCGCTCCCTTCGTCCTGAGCAACGAACTCGGAATGAACGCGGGCGAGTTCCGCAGGACCAGCACATACAAAACGAAGTACGACGAATTCGTTGCCACGGCCGCCAAGCTGCTCGAGGACACGGGCGTTTGCACCTCTCCACGCGCTTGCGAGAGCCTCATCCAGAGCGGTTACGCTCTCCCTTACGCGCGCACCATCACCCTGCCCACCGGCGAGAAGCTCAACGTCCGCGCGGGCCAACCCGTGCGCGAGGTCGCCGACTCCATCGTCCTTAACGGCGCCAAGCCGCACGCGGGTGAAACAGGGCTTGGCGATGTCGAACTCGGAGCGCTCTACGCGGTGCTCAACGAGCGCGGGCCGTTCACGGGCAGCCCCATCTTCCTCTCGCTCGGTGGGGGGTTGCGTTTTCCCACCGGGAGCTTCAAGGATGTGCCCGTGGGGAAACGCTCCACCGGCCGGGGAACGCTCGATCTCGGCCTGCGTTCCAACCTCGACTACACGCCCGTTCGCGGCTTCTTCCTCTCCTGGCAGAACCAGGCCGAGTTCATGCTCGCCAAGGGTAAGAAGCGCAAGGGTTCGATCCTCGACTCGAGCGCTCTCAACGAAGCCGACGACACGACCGCCGACGCGGTCGATTCGGGTTCCGACGGCAAGGGAAACGAGCTTGACTTCGAGCGCCGCGGCGTCCGCAATATCGGCTTCCTCAAGGCCGCGCTCGCCCTGGGCACTCTCTCCGATGTCGTCGAGTCGATTTCGGTCAACACCCAATTCAAATATGACTACGACGCCAAGGAGTACCTTGGCGATGTTGCGCAGGGCGATGCCCGCCGTCAGTACGGATGGCAGGCTGGAGCTTCTTGGGATGGACTGGCCTACCGTCTTCCGCTCCAGCTCGACGTCGATTACGAGATTCCCGTGGGCGGCGAGAACGTCTCGCTCGCGGCCAACATCCTTTCGGTAACCCTTAAAGGGTACTACCGCTTCTGAATCCCGGGAGTGCCATGCCCATCGCGAACCTGAAGAAAGCCCTCATCACCGGAGCGTCGGCTGGTCTCGGTGCCGAGTTTGCCCGCCAACTCGCAGCCAAGGGAACACATCTTGTGTTGGTCGCGAGGCGGGCCGATGCGCTTGAGGAGGTCGCGCGCGAGGCGCGAGGATTCGGCGTTGAGGTGGAGGTCGTCACCTGCGATCTCGAGGACCCCCGCTCACGCCGCAAGCTCGCAGCGAGCCTGCCGGACCGCGGCGTGGATCTGTTGGTCAACAACGCCGGTTGGGGGAAATTGGGGACACTCGTCGACGCGTCGCCCGATGAACTCCTCAGCCAAATCGAGCTCAACGTGAAGGCCCTCGTGGAGCTGACGCAAGCGGCCGGCAAGGAGTTCTGCAGGCGCGGCCGTGGCGGCATCATAAACGTCGCTTCCACGGCGTCATTCTCTCCGTTGCCCTACTTCGCCGTCTATGGGGCGACCAAGTCTTTCGTGCGCGACTTCACGCACGCGGTCGCGCGCGAGCTCGCGCCTTCGGGAGTGCGCGTGACCTGCGTGAACCCTGGCCCGACCCGCACTGATTTCTTCGCGCGCTCCGGGCGCCACGGCTTGCTGGAAAAACAGCTCATGAAGGCGAACGATTGCGTGCGTCTTGCGCTCGAGGGTTTCGAGCGGGGCGATCTCGACGTCACGACGGGCGCTTCGAACCGAGCGCTTCAATTGCTGTCGAGCGTCACCCCGCGACCTTTGTTGCTTTCGGTCATCACCAAGGCGATGTCGAGGCGTTGAGCCTGCCGGCGCGGTGTCCCTCGACGATTGGTTCCCGGGCTTCGCGTTCGGAACACGCACGGCGCGCGTTTCGCTGGCGCATCCCCACAGGATGCGTCGCGTCGAATTCATCTTTACCCAACGTTGCAATTGAAGGATGCTCCGACTCGTAAACCTGAGTCGGAGCATCCCCTGCGGATGCGATCCGATGTCGAACGGGCCACTTTAAACATTGCCTAGGTCGAGGCCTGTGGAGCGAGCAACGAAAACCCTGGGCGGGCCCCTCGAGATAGGCAATATTTGAAGTGGCCCTAAGGAGATGAGATGTCCATGGAAAATAAGCACATCTTAGTTGTGGAAGACGATGATGACGTTCGCTCGCTCTTGGAACGCGCCCTGCTCATGGGTGGTTACCGTGTAACGCTCGCCTCCCACGGCCGTGAGGCGCTCACCATCCTCGAGTCCCTTTCCGAGGAAGCCCAGCCACACGGAATCTTGCTCGACCTCATGATGCCCGTCATGGATGGCGAGACTTTCCTTGCCCACTGGAGCGAAGCCAAGCACCCTGGGCGGCAGAACCAGAAGGTCATCGTCGCCACCGCCAGAGGCAACGCGCTTCCCGAGAGCGTCACGGCGCATTGCGTCGATGTCCTCGCAAAGCCCATGGACCTCGAAACTCTCTATAGGGTCATCGAAACGCACGTGGCTCGGGGCTGAGCCCCGGCGAGTTTACTTCGCGTCGGGACTTGCGGTCGGTCGATCGAGTTCATTGAGTGCCGCGCCTAATTCATCGATACCAAATGGCTTGCGCAAGAAGCCTTGGGCGCCGCAATCCCGAGCCACTGAGGCGAGATTTTCGTGACCCGACGCGATGACGTAACGCACGTTCTGGGTGCCAGGTTCTGAACGCACGGCTTCGATGAGCTCGCGTCCCCCCATGCCAGGCAAACCCAGATCGACGAAGATGGCATCGGGAATTTCGCCGGCACGAACGCGGGTGAGCAGGTCCTGCCCCAGGGCGAACCCTTGCGCTTCGAATCCCTGCACGCGCAACGCGAGGAGCGCGAGGTCGCGAATGTCCTGGTTGTCGTCGAGAACGAATATGCGCCGCATGTGTCCGCTTCCGAGAGGTGGATATCAATGCAGTGAATCACTTTAAATCTCGACCAGCGCAAGGTTCTTAGTCGGAAATCTTGAGGAAGGACTGGCAGTCGAGTTCGCCGCGCGGCAGGACTCCCGCGAGGAAGGCCGATGCCGCCTTTTCAAAGCAGAGGGGTGACTCATCGGGATCGTGGCCCGCATCGGGCAACACGATGAGTGATGTGTGGGGATT
>JBIKVI010000309.1:0-5264 GCA_044356935.1 Silvanigrellaceae bacterium
CCCAGCTTCATAGAAGCTCCTTCATCGTGATGTGTATAGCCGATATCAAAGTCGGCTCGCATCTCAAAGCGCCCCGTGGAACCAAAGACGATGACCGAAATTCTCTCCGACAAGCGGATGCCGACCGCGGCACAGGCGTTGCCTGTTCCAGAGCGCTCCCTCAAGCGGCCCGTTTCCGCAAGAGGGCGTTCGGCTGGAAAAGCGCGCCCGCCGTGACGCGGGTGAAGGAGGCCGTTGCCGAGCTCAAGGCAGTGGCCCGCGCCCAGCCGGAGGTGGCGGCGGAGGGGGCCGTGCAGTTCCTCGAACGCGTATCGTCCGTACGTTCCCATGGCTAAGGGGTGACGGCCCCATAGGGGAGAGTTCACGATCTGGAGACTCTCGAAAACGGAGGATCTCCAGTGGGTGCCAGGAAGGAGCTTGCTCCCAGATCGATTCGGTCGAAGTTTGCGGAATTGAGGCGTGCCAAGCGACACGGGGATCCCATCCCAGCAGCGCTTTGGGACGAGGTTGAAGGAGTCAACGATGAGCCTGCCGATGGTTATTTAAACATAGGATATCAATGTATTAAGTCCGATATTGCGACGGGGCCCACGGCGGCGAGTGCCGTGAGGCCGACCCTGGTCTAGGCGGGTCGCAAGATACAGGCCCCATGGTGGGGTCGTCGTCGAGGAAGCTCCCGTCCGGCTCCAGCCTAAAACGCAGGGCCCCGATGCGATGGCCGTCGTGGACTCCCAGGAGGAAGTCGGACTCCGACAGAGTTCGTGCCTGTCGTTCCTCCGTGCGGGCGCGAAGGGCCTCTCGCCTTCGCATGAGAAGCCTCCCCCAGCGATCGGGCGATGCGTCGAGGAATGCTCCGAAGTTGGCGTGTTCACGGTTGGCCAGGAAATGACGGCCAGGCGTGAGGGGAAGTTGCGGGTCGATAGGAATGCCTTGTTTCTTTAACCAGTTTGCGTCGTACTCGAACGAGAAAGTCTCTTGTCCCCGCCTGCGTTCCGCATACAAAGCTCCGCACGGGGTCGGACCCTTGGCGTCATTGAGGTCCAATGACACGAGGATCGCTCTTGGGTGCTCGCTCATGGGTCAGGCCTCCTTGTCATCGCGAGGACGGCTTTTCGGAGATGACTTCGCGCGAGTTCGGGCGCGGCGAGGGAGTTCGTTGTCTTGGAGCGAGCGACCCAGGAGGTCGTTTGCGGCAAGGGCGTCGAAATCCTTGTCGAGGCCCAGTGCGACGAGGACGTTGAGGAGCACGCCAACGGAGGTGCCCGGGCGGCCGGACTCGAGCGCGTAGAGTGTAGGGAGCGTGATTCCGGCGCGCTCCGCGATGATGCGCCCTGGCAGGCGGCGTCTCAGGCGTGCGTCCTTAAGTCGCTCCCCGAGGTGCGTAAGGCGTCGGGCGACTCGAGGCAGGAGTTTAGGACCAACCTTTGGCATAATAAAGTTTCTCCAAAAGCGGGTTAAAAGAAATTATATTTTATAAAATTGATGTTTTCGACCCTGGCTGGGGGAGCCTCCCAGGGAAATCTCTTTCGGATGCCAAAAAGCATGATAAAGGCACCTAAAAGTTCACTTAAAGAAAATCATATTATATAAACGAGGCTGAATCAATGGAGGAGTTCATGAGCCGAGCGACCCTTGCATCGGGTGCTCTTCCCCCACATCTGATACGCGGCCTCCAACTGGGGTGCGCAACTCAAAGCACTTTATGACGCGAATCCGCGCAAGTCTTTTTGGGCGAGTGATTCGAGCTCGCTCGTTCTTCGGGGCCAGGGAGTCGATTTGTCGCGGCGCTTTCCTTCGTTCGTGATGCCCATTCTTTCCTTCCGGGAATTCCTCGCATTGCAGGGTGCGGAGGTTCCGCCTGCGTGGGACCTCCTGGCGCCGCCGGAGGATGCGCTCGCGCGGGTGCCTGGAAAGGCTCCTTTGGCGCCCTTTCGGCGTTACGTTTCAGAAGGAATGCGCCCCTTTTTTCTCGAAGGCGCTTACGGTCCGAGATTGCTCGCGACGTTGGAGAAGTCCATCTTCGCCGATGTTCCCTTCTTCCTCGCGCGCGTATCGGAGAACCACCTGCGCATGATGAACGCGGCCATCGCGCTGCTCGCCCGGAGTCCGATTCCCACTCTCAACATCGAGAGCCTCGCGCGCGACTGGGCACTCGGAAAGCCCAGAGTGCACGAGCTTCTCGACGTCCTCGAGCACGCCGGGGTCATCCACATCGTGCGCACCGAGCGCGACCGCGCAGTGATGAGCAAAGGAGCCAAGATCCTCCTCGCTGACCCCTCTCTGTACGCGCAGCTCGGTGGCAACCTGGGATCTCAACGCGAGGCCTTTGTGGTGTCGATGGCGAAAGCCGTTGGCGCGCAGGTGTTCGCGGCGAACGACGAACGCGACGGCGACTTCGTTATCAATGGGACTCTTGTGGAGGTCGGCGGACAAGGAAAGACTCGTAAGAAGGCTGCGAAGGTCGTGCGCGACGACATCGAGGTCCCTACGCCGCCTCTCGTACCCATGTGGTGTCTGGGCTTCGCGTATTGACCTTTGGCGCAAGGAAGCGAAAGCGGGTTCAAGCGCTCTGCTTCGCGGCTCGCGTCAGGACCATACGATGGCGCTCTGCTTCATTCCGTCACCTGAGGCGCGTAACAAGTCTGCATGCGTTCAGGTGGCCACGGCAGCAAGCCCGAACGGTTCACGGGGCTCACGAGGCGGCCGGGAGGTCCACAGGATCCTCGGGAGCCGTCTCGGTGCCGCGCAGGGCGGTGAGAGTGCCGCTCAAGGGAACGCCGAACTTCTCTGCGAAGAACGCGCGCATGGCCACCTCGGTCGTCAGGTCGAGGCGCTTCTCCTCAGCCTTCTCCCAGTTGAGGACGGTGACGTCGGACACGCCCAACTCCTGCCCGAGGGCGGCGAGAGACAGGCCGAGGGCCTTGCGGAGGTACTTCAGCTCGACGCCCCTCAGTGGGACGCGGAGCCAAATGAGCGCGGCGGCGAACATGCGCTCCACTGCGGCCAGCTCCAGGGTCCATGCGGTGCCCCCCTGGGTTTCGCGGGTGGGGATGCCCACGACGCGTAGGTACGGGATCCCGCGTACGGTGTAGGTCGCTGTTGTCATGCCTTCTCCCTTTCCCAGTGGACGGTCACGAGGGTGAGGCCGCCTGAGCCTACCGTCTTGCATCGCAAGTTCCGTCGTATGTCATGAAATTTGACGGAGGCGGCGATGAGCTTATCAAGAGTCCTTAAAATATCTGATATCTCAGAAAAAAAGTCGATATTGCTGCTTGGTCCAAGGCAGACGGGAAAATCGACCCTTTTGAGGACCCAGGCCCCTGAGGCGCCCCAGTGGAACCTCCTCGACGCCTCCGTCTTTCGGAGACTTTCCGCGGACCCAACGAGACTACGAACGGAACCCTTCGTGACCTGCAAAATCGGCGAAGCGTTCGACTTGCTTCGCGCCCTCAATCACGGGCTTCTCCCCTCCATCTACCTGGGAGACGAGCCCGATGCGGATCTCGCGGACTATGCGGGAACCTACTTGCGCGAGGAGGTCGCGGCCGAAGGCCTGTCGCGCAACATTCCGGGGTTCAGCCGTTTCTTGGAAGTCGCGGCGCTTTGCAACGGTCAGCAGATCAATTTCACCACCCTCGCATCGGACACGCAGGTGAAGCGCACGACCGTGGTCGACTGGTACGAGGTGCTTAAGGACACACATTTGGTCCATGAACTTCCCGCGTGGACCGGGTCGCGGAAACGAAAGGCCATGTCCACCGCGAAGTTCTATTTCTTCGACGTGGGAGTCGCTCGTGCCCTCGCAGGCAAGGGGCAGGTCGCGGAGCGCGGAAAGGATTTCGGCGACGCGTTCGAGCACCTTGTCCACATGGAGCTCAAGGCCGCCTGCGACTACAGGCTGCACTCGTCGCTCGAGTACTGGCGATCGACGTCGGGATTCGAGGTGGATTTCCTCCTCGACGGACAGATAGCCATAGAGGTCAAGGCGAAGGAGAGCGTCTCGGCGCAGGACCTCAAGGGCCTGAAGGCGCTGCGCGAAGACCTTGCCCTCAAGCGGTCGATGGTCGTGTGCCTCGCCGATCGCCACGAACTGCGCGATGGAATAGAAATCATGCCGTACCGGAGCTTTCTCGCGTCCCTTTGGCAGGGCTCTCTCAGCCCCTGACGGGAAGAAGACTGGGCTGCGACGGATTATGTGGCGCTTGGCCGGTCTCGTGACACAGGCCGCTCTGTGGAAAAGGCAGCGGATGGTATCGGCACCCTGTCCTGATGACTTGTCGACTCCGACCCTGCTGAGCTAACTTTGTTTGGGCATCTGGGGGCAAGACATGCTAGGTGTGGAGCGACTTCGGAACCGTTTGGCGCGTGGCGAGTTCTCGCTGACCTTACACGCCCTTGGGCAGATGCAGGCCCGGCGGATCACCGTGGAGGCCATTCTGGCCTGCGCGGCGGCTGCTGCCGAGTTCCGACCCCAGCCAGACAACGAGACGTTACGAGTGGTTGGGCCTCTCGAAGGCACGAATAAAAACCTCGTGATCGTGTGCGCCCTTCACGGTGAGGTTCTTGTCGTCGTGACTGTCCACCCCGAACGGAGGAAAGCGAAGTGACGACAACGTACCAGCCCGAGGGAATCGAATACCTTCGTGTCGTCGGCATCCCCACGCAGGGTTCCCCTTTCGGCCCTGTGGTGAGCGCCGCAAATTTGAAGCAGGCCGAACGAGCCGTGGCAACCGCTATCATCCGGCTCCGCGTTCCCCTCCGCGGCGTCGAGGTTCAGTACCTCCGGCGCGTTCTGGGGCTCTCGCAGGCGGCCGTCGGGCGGGAGCTGGGAGTGTCCGATGTTGCCGTTCTCAAATGGGAAAAGCGCACCGAGAAACGCCTCGACACCGTGAATGAGGTAGCACTACGAGCGCTGTTCGCGGAGCGGCTGGGTGTGGTGCTCGACGGCACCTTGTCGGCTCTGCGGGGCGCGGACTCAGCTCCCAAGGAGCCCGTTGACTTGCCGGCGGCTTCCTGAGAGGCCATCCCCGTTCGCGGGTGCGGACTCCGGCGCACGCTGAGGGCTTGCTCAGCAACCACCGTCGCGCTGGGTTTCGCTGGCGTTGGTGGGCCGTGAACTGGGCGGATTGCGACCCGACTCGCGTGTGGCGCGTGCACTCGTTCCGGGAATGGGCATGCGCGAGGTGGCATCGGATTCGTCGATGAGCATGGGGTCGAAAGGAATCAAGGGAATGCCCGCGAAGGTCAACACCGAGGATTTGTGG
>JBIKVI010000063.1:0-17930 GCA_044356935.1 Silvanigrellaceae bacterium
CAGACCGACTTCACCACCAAGAACGAGCAGTATTACAAGCCCATCGCCGGAGCCCGTGCCCACGTGGAGCTTTCACTCATGGCTCTCAATCCATCGGAACGCGGTGCCGTAGCTTACGGATATGGCGTCGAGGACTTCGTGTTCATGGCGGGCACCACGTATCTCATGGATCTCAACCCGCGAAAGAGCCATAAAATAGGCGGCTATACACTCGAGGGCGGACTCGGATTCCTTCTCCCCTGACACTCGAGGGCGAGAAGGCGGCGAAAAGGGGGCGAGAAGCGCTGTGCGCAGCGCCCTTAAATTCCTTTAGCGCTCGTCAGCGGGCTCGAGGCGGCAAGCGTACGACGTGCCCGGCTGCGCATCGGAGTCGTACCGGCGCTTCATCTGGTTGCACTCTCGCATGGCGTTCTTGGCTTCGTCCTCGTTTTCGACATCAGTCGAGTTGATGACGATGGAGCCCTGGATGGTCGTTTTGTAAAGATTGGCGGCGGCCTTATCGACCATCACACGTTCGCAAGGGGCTCCGCTCGGCTGACAAACGACCACCGAAACGAGGGCTGGGTCAGCGTACGCCGACGAGGACAGGGGGACGAGCGCTGCGATTAGTGCGAATTTGGATTTCATGTTCACCTCCGAGGGATGCGGGAAATCGATGCATCCCAGGGACGTTAGCATCGTCGCAAGCCAGCGGCAACAAGGCTGGCGGCCGATTCCGGCCCGCATGATGTGGGTACCAGGAGGGTGCCGCCCAATGCCTTGTCCAGCGCGCATTTTCGTCCATTGAGGAGCAAGGGCGACGCGTGTACAAAGGGAGGTCCACCTAAAGCCCACGAACTCCGGGAGAAGAGCCCCTCATGATCATCGGGAGCCACCTCGAACGCATCCTCCACGGTCGCCGCGCCCCACTTCCCGGGACCGACGCCTTCCCCGCCCTTGCCGACACGGCTCGAAAATACGAGCCCGACCGCGGAGCCATTCAGCGTCATGTGGAGCTCGATCTGAGCATCGAACCTGCGCGCAAGACATTCGGGGGCAGCGCGGTCGTGGTCCTCGAGGGTGCAGCGACGCGTACCGAGGTCATTTCCCTCGACGCTAAGGAACTCGTGGTCGCATCCGTAGAGGTCGCTCCGTTGCCTGGTCCCTGGAGCGGGGCGTTGCCGCCGAGTCTCGGGTTCGCCCCGGCGGATTTCTCGCTGGTCGACAATCGCCTCGTCGTCACGCCCGGGTTCGCCCTCGGGCGGGGGGAGGCACTGGCCGTGCGCGTGCGATACTCGGTCTCGAATCCCAACGCGGGCGTTTATTTCGTGGAACGCAAAGAGCACGATCCCTTTTCGTACGGATGCGCCTGGACTCAGGGGCAGGACGTCGATTCGCCATTCTGGTTCCCGTGCCAAGACGATCCCCGCCTCAAGCTCTCAGCCCGTCTCACCCTTCGCTTCCCCAAGGAGTGGGAGGGTGTTTCCAATGGCGTCCTCCTCTCCGACGCGGTCTCGGGCGATGTCCGCGTCCAAACCTGGGAACTGCGCCAGCCGCAGGCGCCTTACCTCCTCGCGTTCGCCATGGGCGAGCTGCGCAAGTCGACCGCCACTTGGCGCGCAAAGGAGGTGTCGTGTTTCCTTCCGATACCGTTCGCGCACCTCGAGGAGCGAGCCCTTTCGGAGCTCGTCGAGATGCTCGAGTTTTACTCCACTTACTGGAATTTCGAGTACCCCTACGAGAAGTACGCGCAGGCCTTCGTGGGCGAGTTCGTCTTTGGCGGCATGGAGAATACGACCTGCACCATCAACACCGACGAGTGCTTGGGGCCGCCGGAATTCGCCATGGGGAATGACTTCCGCCCTATTCTGGTGATGCACGAGATGGCGCACCAATGGTTCGGCGACACGGTGACCTGCGAGACCTGGAGCGAGGGTTGGCTCAACGAGGGCTTCGCCACGCACTCCGAGGTCCTGTGGGAGGAGCACGCGCACGGCCCCGACTCCGGGATCTTCTACATGAACGCGGAAGTGCGTCCTGGTTACCTTGGCGAAGCGGCTTCGTACACGCGCCCCCTCGTCACCAACCACTACGAATACGTGTCCGAGATCTTCGACGCGCATCTTTACCAAAAGGGCGCCATGGTCCTCCATCACCTCCGCGAGTGGCTCGGCGAGGATGACTTCCGTGCTTCTGTGAGGCGCTATCTCGAAGCCAATGCGTTCAGGCCCGTGGTCACGCGCGATCTTGTCCTCGCCATCGAGGAGACGACCGGACGCAACCCCCGACCCTTCTTCGACCAGTGGGTCCACCGCGCGGGCCACGTGCAGCTCGAGGTGGAATACGCGCTCGACGCGCCCACGAAGGGAGTCCTCGAACTGGCGGTTAGCCAGAAGCAGAAAATCGACAATGACCACCCTCCTTTCGCGGTCCACACCCGCGTGCTCGTGCGATACGTCGACGGGTCCACCGAGGAGGCACCGGTGCGCTTCGTGAAGGCCGAGGAGCGGGTGCGCGTTTCGTTGGCGCATCCTGGCAAGGAGGTCGCGTTCGCCTTCGTCGACCCGCGCTCCACGGTGGTGGGAACGGTGGAGCACGCGCTTCCCGAGTCCTTCTGCAAGGCCATCCTCAGCGTGGGCGAGGGCACGGACGTCTCCTCATGGCTCAAGTTCGTCGCCATGCGTCGAGGGCTGGCGAAGTTCGCCACGCCGGAACTCCTCGAGTTGGTGTTTCGTTGGGTGTCCGCCGAAAAGGGCTTCCGCGCGCGCATGGCGGCATGGGAAACCCTGGGGCAGAGCGCGATTCCCGCCGCGGGTGCGTTCCTCGCGGGAGCATGCGAGTCGCATCCCATCGCCCGAAAGGCTTGGACGCGCGCGTTGGGCGAAGCAAGCTTCGAGGCCGTGAAGGGAGGAGATGCCGCGCGCGTTGAGCTTCTTGCGCGCATCGCCGGTTCTAACGAGGAGAACACCCACGTGCGGTCGTCCGCTCTCGAAGGCTTGCTGGCGGCCGCTAAGAGCCGGCCAGCCGCTCGCCTCGGGGAGGCGCGATCGCGAATCGTGAAGGCCGGGCGTGCCGCGCAGTCCACGGCGTCTTTCGGTGGGATTCTCGCTGCGCGAGGTGCGGCGCTCGTGGCGGAATTCGAGGGCCAAACCGTATGGCAGGAATTCGCTCAGACGCTTTTGGAGCGCGATCGCCGTTACCCGCTCGAGGTCATCGCCGCGGCTTCAGCACTTGCGGCGGTGTCAGCGCGGCATCCCCACCTGCGCCACGAAACGCGGCCGCATCTCCTCGCGCTCGCCGACGCCGTGAATCCCGTGCGCCTGCTGTGGCGGCTTCCGGGCCTCCTCGCCGCCTCGGCCGACCCGGCGCTCGATGAGGGGTTCGCGCGCTTTCTCGATCGCAAGAATTATGGTCCACTTTCCATGCTCATCCCGCGGGCACGCCGAGCTCGGGGAGCGCTCGCCCGCAACGCGAACGCCGCCGATGTCTCTGACAAGCTCGTGGAACTCGCCGAACTCAAGAAGAAATTCGAGAAGGCGGAGCGCGCGTTTGAGGACCTCAAGGCCAAGGTCGACGCCCTCGCAAAACCCAGCGACGCGCAAGCGGCTAGTTCGCCGGCTTCTCAGGCGTCCAAGGAGTCGCCAAAGGCGAAGGGCTAGGCGTAGGGCTCGGGACGAGGTCTGCCGCGTTGCGGACGGGGGCGGTGCCCGGCGCCGGTTCGGCGCGGTATTCCTTGGGGTCGAAGGGGCTATCGGATGGCAGGGTCTTGTTGCTGGTGCATGCCACCAACGTAACGGACGCGAGTATTATTGGTGAGATGTTCATGCGCATCGCAGGTTCTCCATCGTATTGGAATTCGACGCGCCGGGTCGCCGGCTTCCCTAGGGCAGACGCATTTAGCGTAACGCGGCCGCCGGCAACGAGCGGGTCTTTTTGTTCTAAGTGCCTGGGAATCAAAGGGTATACCTGATCGTGCAACAGCTGTTCCCAGTTCTCGAGCAAGAATGGGGTCGCGTACCTGCCTTGTTCACGTTACGCCTCGGTCGTTGCCGTGTCTCCCTCCACCCTACCCAAAAAGGAACTACAGTATGTTGCAATCCCTTATCAAGGCCGCCACCAAGTGTTCGCTCGCCGCCTCCGCCCTTTGCCTCTCCGTTCCGGCTTTTGCCGGTCCTGGTTCCGACTCCGGATTCTTCAGCGATGGGTTCCTGGACGTTGTGTCGTGTTCGGTTCTCCAGGGTAATGCCAACGGCGTTGGCTACCAGGTGTTCGCCACGCTCGCGAACTCCGGCTCGGGCACCCTGCGTTTCGGCGGGTCGCAAACCCTCCGCGACGACCCCACCTTCACGTTCGAAACTCTCTTCGGATTCAGGACGCTGGCTCCCTCCATCGAGCGCACCGCAACGCAGACCATCATCCGTGGCGACGGCGCGACCCTCGTCGTCGACACCCCTAACCTGCGCACGTCCACGGGCTCCCTGGTTGCCCCGACTTACGTCCGTGGCCGCCTTTCGGCGAACGGGCTGCTCGGAAAAACCACCTGGGAAATGTCCTGCGGCGTCGCGCTCTAATCGGCGCGCCGATCACTCCTCACTAAATCATCTGGGAGAAAGGTAAAGCAGGTCAGCCCGCCGGCTACCCAAGTGGGAAGTGTCCTGCTCGGTTCTCCTTCCAGTGAACTAAAATACCACCGACACCGAGGCAAACGTGTTGAGTTCCTCCGTCTTGAACTCCTCGGTGTCGGTCCCGTCCTCGTCGGCGATTTTCATCGTGCGAGGCGCGTAGTCGATGCCAGCCTGCAGCTCGAATGACTTGTCGTACACGAGCAGCGCCGCCTTCCCGCGGTACGACTTCGACACGTACTTCGCGTTGTCTCTCTGGCCGACGTCGGGGTCGGGCTCCTGGTGGCGCACATACTCTCCTTGCTCGTAGGAGGGCGTGAGGCGCAAGCCCAGCTTGCCGGCGAACCGGAAGTCGAGACCCACGCCGACGTCCTGGATAGCGAGGAATCGTCGCTCGGGGGCGAGGCCAAGGAGCGAGATGCTCGTCTGGTTGGCGCGGTTGGGTCCCGTGGTCTCCTCCGCGAGCTCGTCGTTTTCGTGGAACCAGCGGTTGTAGAAGAATCCCAGCGAGAGCGGTTGCGCGGCCTGCCAGTGCCCGGCGACCTGCGCGAGTCCGGCGTCGGTTGTAACCTTGCTCTCGCCTTGGATTTCCACTTTTCCTCGCAGGGGAGTGAGGTAGGCCAAGCCGAACCCGCCGCCGTCGAACACCATCTGCGCCCCGAGAACCGCGCCGTAGAGCGTGCCTTTGTATGAGCTGAACTCCTCGGGTGGGAGGTTGAACGAGCCGAGCACGTCGGCTCTCAGGGCTTGGTAACGGAAGCCGCCGCCGATGCGGAAGTTCTCCGTGAACTCGAGGACGAACCGCGCCTGCGCCTCGCGACGCAGCAGCTGTTCGCCCACGGGCAACGTATCGTAACGCGAATTGTCGTTGGTTGAACGCACCTCCTCCTGGTGCTGTTTAACGGTGAGCCCAAGGCCAAATCCCCCTCCAGGCGCAACCATGAACCCGGCGGCGTGGGCGAACTCGCGGCGTTTGGACTTGGTGGTCACAGTATTGGTCGCGGTGTTGTTCACGTAGCGCATGCTGCGGTTTCGGATGCCTTCGGCGAGCCCGAATGCGAATCCTCCCTCCGGCAGAAAGGACGCGGGGTTCAGGAGGAAAACCGATGGCGAAGGGGCATCGGTGGGTTGGGCGAGGAATCCTTCCAGCGGGCCTGAGTAGGCCCAAGCGCAAGGAGCCGATACGGATGCGCACAGAGCGAGTACGACGTGTGGGATGGCGAGGGGGCAGGGAATGCGCGCTCGCGCGGAATTGAGGATGTCCAGAATCATGGGAATTGTTTCCTACGTTGATCGTTCCCACGGCCGCTCGCGCGCCTGGGCGCCGCGTCGACGCCCCTCATGCCTTGAGCCGCACGAGGGAGTCGGAATCGACCCCCTCTTCGGAGCTAAAATAGGTGCGGTATCCGAGGTACTCGTCGGCCATGCACAACCTCAGGACGGCCGCGCCCAAATGCTTGGGCGTGAGTTGCTGGCCCCCGCCTTCGCGCACGGCGGCGCCGTTGTCTGGGTTGAAGTCCATGGCGAGGAGGTCGGCCGTCGTTCCGCCCACGGCGCGCCCTCCGTCGATGCCTCCGCCGATCATCATCGCACCGCCTACAGGCCAGTGGTCGCGGCCATTGCCACCGTTGATTTTCGGCGTGCGTCCGAAGTCCGAGTAGAGAACGATGAGCGTGGTGTCGAGCTTGCCGGCCTTGCGCAGCTCCTTGATGAACGTCGTGAGTGCGGCGTCGAAGGGCGGCAGGATGGCGGAGAGCTGGCGCTCCTGGTTGGCGTGGGTGTCGAACCCTCCCATACCCATATTCACGCACGAAACGAGATCGTTTTTGATGAGTTTGAGAGCCAGCGCGAAAGCGTCCGCCACGCCGCCTCCCATGCCCTGCACCGCCGCCGACGCGAAGGCGGCGCGGTCGGCCGCGGTGAGCTGGAGCTTCGCGCCGATGCCGCTCGCAATCTGCCCGCGGATTTTCGACTCCGCTGCCTCAACGGCGCCTAACCTGTCGTTGGCACCCATCTTCGCTTTGGCCCGCGCGACCGACTTGCGCATGTAGTCGAGCATGGCCATCTTGCGCGCGACTTCCGCCTTTTCGGTGGGGTACATGCTGCGGTAGAGATCGAGGTTCTGCGCGCGCACCAGCGAAACGGGCTTGAGGAGTCCGCGATCGAGCTGCGGCTCCATGCCGCCGGCGAGCTGGATGATGGGAATGGTCGCGTCGCTCTCGGAGGCTACAATGGAGGGGATGCTCGCCGCGTTGACGCGGCCCGCGTTGGAAAGGATCCCCGTATCCATGTAAACCGCTCCCGCGTCGTGGGAGGTGGTTCCCATGGCGAGGCCGCGCAGCAGGAGGACGTCATCCCCTTGCGTGGCGAGCCCCGGAAAGTAACGGCCCACGTGGGTGCCGCCGGACCCGGCCAAGACGTGCGTCAGGGCGTAGTCGTAGCCCACGTCGAGATCCTTGGTCGATGAGGCCTTGGGGTCGACGCTCTCGAGGATGTCCCAGCCGCCGCCCATGTTGATCCACACGAGTTTGCGCGCCAGGGGGAACTCGCTTGGCGCCTGCGCCTGCCCTCGCGCCTGTCCAGGAAAAAGCGCGCCGGCCGCAGCGCCCCCGAGGCCCAGGGCCGCCGCGACGCGCGCGGCGGAAAGGTAACCCATCACCGATGCGCCCGTGCGGAGAATCTGCCGTCGAGAGAAGGCTGCTACCTCGTCTGGGAGGCAGGGAAGTGTGCGGACAAGCGGTGTTTCGTTGGTCATGGAGTTCTCACAGTCCTTCTTGTTCGATCCAGCATCGGGCGGCTTCCTTGAGCTCGTACACCGCCCCCGCGCTCGGTGGTCCCGATTGGCCCGGCGGCATGCTGCCACTTGCCATCATGCCCACGGCGGTCTTGCCCATGCGGCGCCAATCCGCCTCGTCGGAGAGGGCCTGGCGCCCCTCCGAGCCGTCGTGGCAGGCGGCGCAAAGCGACTGCGCCGCGGGCGCGATGTCGACCGAGAAGTCCACCGAAGGCGGGCACGGTTTTTTGGTGGCGTCCGGTACCTTGCCAAGCGGGGGCGGATCGAGGGGATCGGTGACGACGCTGTCGGCGCGCGCGGCCGAGGTGAAGGCCGGGTGCGTGGCGAGGGCGTAGACGAGCTCGCGGAAGGAATAGCGCGTCTTCACGAAGTAGGCAGTGAGTTCGTCGCGCAGCGCTTTTTCGCTCGCGTAGAACTTGCGGCCGAGCATCCATTCCCACGCGTTCTGAACCGCGCAGGTAGCGAACGCCTCATCGCCGGTGATGATGCGCGAGAGATCGGCGAGCGAGGATCCTCCCTTGCCCGCGAAGGTCGTCTTCTTGGCCGCTCCCGCCCCGCGGTACACGTCGCCTCCCTCTCCCCAAGAAAGGTAGAAGTCGGCCAACGGATCGAGCGTGGCATGGCAGCCCTTGCATCCATCGCGCGTGCGCAGGTTGCCTGGGTCCTGGGGGAACACACGCGGGAGGTCGGCGGTGAACTTGCGGCAAAGCAGTCGCTCGTAGAGTTGGTTGGCGCGCGTCCGGTTCTTTTCGTAACGGCGCAACCACCCGAAGGTGGTGAGCACCCCGGCGTGCTCGTAGGCGTTGCCCGTGTAGACGAGGTTGAAGCGCGTGTCGTCGAGGCTCACCTCCTCGAGCTGGCGCATGAGGTCGGCCGGTACGTTGAGGCGCTTGAGGTCGAAATGATTGGTCTGGCCGTAGAGGTGCGCGAGCGCCCCGTCCACCGCCGTGAGACCCGGCTCGAGGATCTTGGTGTAGGGCCAATTGTCCACCACGACGGCTGTGGCGAGGCCCGCGGCTTGGCGCGAGAGGCTCTTGACGATGGTGAAACGTGAGTCGAACGCTTCGCTGGTTCCGAGTTCGGTGTTCTTCGCCTCGTTTTCGTTGCCATACTCCACGAAGCACTTGCTCAGGTTCGTGCCGCAGGCGCGGGCCACGCTCGGACACACCCACACCACGGCCTCCGGCTTCCAGAAGGGTGTGACGGGCTCCTCCATCGACAGAGGACACTGCCCGGTCCGATTGCGTCCTGTGTCGCCGCCATCCCATGCGCATGAGAACCGCGCACGCGGACCGTCGCCGCGCGAGCATCGCAGGCGCGCTATCTTGAGCTCCTTGCCGTCGATGTCGGTGCGCTGGATTTCGTCGAGGTACTCGCCCGGCAAGCCGACGCCGAAGACCCGCTCATGGTAGCGCATCACGGCATCGTAGAAGTTCGGATGATCGATGAACCGCCGCACGGCTCCTTCGTACGTGGCCTCCGATCCGGCGTGGGCGGAGAAGTCGGCATCGGTGGGCACCGTGGCGTTGAGGAGGTATTGCGCCCGCTTGAGCGCGCGTGCGTAGTCGGCCGCGGCGCGCGTCTCTCCCGCGTTGGGAGAGAGCGGGGGGGCGAGGAAGGCGCTCGCGGCGAGCGCGAGGAGGAGGAGGCGTTTCATAGGAGCAGAGCCTCCGCGTCAGTAGAGAGGGCGACGCACGCCGGGACGTAGGAATCCTCCCGGACTCGCCCTCCCTCGGTCTCGGCTGTTTCGTTGGTGAGTTCCACGAGGTCGCTGACAACATCGGCCGGGATGCGCGCGCTGGGCAGGCCCAGGAGGCGTTGCGCGAGGAACAGGATGTTGGCGCGCACCTCGGTGGCAGGGCTAGGCAGGATGGAGCGCCAGCCAGGGTGCGCCCAGTCGTTGGGAGCCACGAGGGAGACGCACACCTCTTCGGCCACTTTCTGCATGGCGAGCAGCGAGGTGGCATCGTAGGTCTCTTGTGGCGTTACGCGGAAGTCCTCGCTCGCGCCCCCGAGGAGCATGCGGTAGTTCTCGACGCGTCCAATTTCACGTGCCACCAACGGGCCTTCCTCGCGGTACTGGCGTAACAACCTGCGCGCGTAGAGGTCGGGGTCTGGACGGATGGCCGCGGGGGCCTTGTCGGTGCCCACGGCGTGCGCGCGCGCGAGCGCGGCTGTGTCGAGTCCGCCGGCGCGATCGCCGGGAGGCTGCCGGAACGCTCCGTCGCGGGAGCTCGCTCTACCCTCGATCTCTTTGCGGCACGCCGTCGCATAAGTGGCCGCCATCGCGCAAAGCGCGATGGGGAGCCACGGCACGAGCGCCCGGGCCCTTGCGAAAAGACCCATGGTTTCCTCCAATATCACCCTGTATTTCTCACATCGGCACCTCGATGCCGAGTTTGAAAGCGTAAGAGAGGTACGTGAATTCCGCGTTCAATTCCGGGATGCTCTGGGAGTCCGTACCGTAACCGACCACCGCTCCCGCGAAGGCGCGGGCGCCTCCCGTGGTTTCCACGCGCAACTCGAGGTTCGTGCGCGGGATGTTGTCGATGGTCATGAAGCCCTGGTCGTTGTAGGAGAGCGTGCGGTGGTCGAGGGCGGCGAAAAGGGCGAAGCTCCCCAACGGAAAGCGCCCCCCCGTGCGCACGCGGTAGGAGTCGCGGTAATAGGGCGCGCCCTGGGCCGTTTTCTCGTCGCTCTCTCCCATCATCACGAGGGCGAGTTCGAGCTCGAGTTCCAGGCCGGAGCCCGGGGTGAAGCGGGCCATGGCGCCGAAGGCCGCGGGCAGTGTCACCCATTCCTTTCCCGGATCGGACTCCAACCCGGTGACGCGCGTGTAGTCGCGTTCTTTTTCGGCCATCAGCGAGTATGTGACGCCGGCGGCGTAAACGCCCGTGCGCTTAAGGATCCCCAAGCGCGGGGCGATGACAGTGACCGCCTCGTAACGGCTCTGGGAAGTCAGGGAGGTCATCTCGATGGTGCGTTCGGCCTTGGGCAAATGCACCGTCCCCGCGCCGCCGAACACCTCGATGCCCTGGGCCGCGGCGAAGGTCACGTCCAACGAGCCGCCCGCGCTGCTCTCGCTCGCGCGCACTTTGCGATCGGCGGACAAGGAATCCTGACGCAGCAAGTCAACGTAGGAACCGCGTGCAAACATGCGCAGTCCCACGGCGGGAATGGGGGAGTAGGCCCCCTCTAAGCTCCCGGTGCCAACGTAACGCTGGTCGAGTTCCTCGGAGTCGGTGTTGCGCGTTTCGATGGAGGCGTCCACGAAACCCGCGAGCAACGAAACGCCCGCGCGCGTGGCGAGGGGTCGTGCCGCATCGAGACCGAACGCGTTACCAACCTCGACCTCGAAGGCGAAGGCCGTGCACGGGGCGGCGACGAAGCCCGCGATGAAGCCCGCGACGAGGGCGAGCGCTACGCTTATCGATCGCAAATACAACGGACGTTCCCCCGGGCGCGCGGCACTGGTGAGCTCACGCGTCCAGTGTAGGCACGGGGGGCAAAGAGGAAGCGGCTAGAATTGCCGGGGGGCCGTCAGCCGTTTTGGTTACGGCTGTTTTCGCGTGACTGCGTCGATTGCGCGGACTGCTGGCCTTGGCCGGAAATTTGCTTGGGATTGGCGGTGGGACCTTGGCCCTCGGCCTCGTCCTTGTCGTCGCCGTTGAGGCCGCCCTTGAAGTTCCGGATGCCTTCGCCCAGCGACTTACCAAGACCAGGCAACCGATTTCCAAAGAGGAGGAGCGCGATGCCCAGGACGACGAGCCAATGAACGAGACTGAATGAACCCATGGAGAACCTCTCGATGGTGGTCGGACGCGAGGGCACTCACCCTAAATGTCGTATCGGCGTGCGGAACCCAACTCTTGCGTGAACTCATGTACTCTAAGCCAAGGGGCTGACGGGGTAAAGCAAACCCGACCGCAATTCGGGACGTTAGGCGGACGTTTCGCCCCACGGGCATGGCCCGACGAGCGTGGCCCCGGCGGAGGATCGGTCGCAGGTCGAGTCGAGCGACGTCAAGGTCCCGTGAAGGGTAAGTTTCCCGCCACCGTCTCGGATCCCGTATCGGGTCCCTGTTGCCGCTTCACCGTGACTTGCTTGGCGTCGGGGCCGCACCCGCCGAAGCTCGCAACGAAACCGAAAATCGGCGTTACGAAAAGGATCCGGAGCGCAGAGAATTTCATGGGACTCCCGAGACGACCTTAGGCCGCATGCTGGAACGAACCTTTGTCGTGTATCGGCCTTCGGCGCCGCCCACTTGAGTGCATGCGCGACTCGGAATTCGTTCGTTCAGCCCATACGCGGGGATGGCAAGCGCATTGCCCGTGTCCGGGGGCTTGCGAGGACCCTGCGGCCGTTGAGGTCTGGTTGCCTCGCCCCGTCCTGGCTGCTATCTCCGCCTTCCTCTCCGCGAGGCGCGGCGTCGCTCGACGCACGCTCTTCATGCGGTCCATTTCGTTAGGGAAGCACATGAAGATAGCAGAAGACTTCAAGAAATTCGTCCTGCGCGGCAACGTGGCCGACCTCGCGGTGGGTGTTATCATCGGCGCCGCGTTCGGCAAGGTGGTGTCGTCGCTCGTCGCCGACGTCATCATGCCACCCATCGGCATGCTCGTGGGTGGCGTGAACTTCACCGACCTCAAGTTGGTCCTGCAGGCAGCCACCCTCGATGCCGCGGGCCAAGCGGTGCCCGCCGTTACGTTGAACGTCGGCAACTTCCTGCAGGCCATCTTCGACTTCTTGATCGTGGCGGCCGCCATTTTCACGATGATCCAGCTGCTCTCCAAGCTCCAACGTAAGAAGGAGGAGGCGCCGCCCGTGCCTGCCGCTCCGACGCCTACCGAGGCGCTTCTCTCGGACATCCGGGACCTGTTGAAAGCCCGTTGAGCACCTCCGAGCTGCGTTGTTTCCTTCAGTCGCCCCGCACGATGTCTTCCTTCGGGAAACGCCACTTCGGATACGAAGGTGTTCCCGTGTCTGCGTGGCCCACGGCGAGGACCACCGTGGAGCGATGCCCCGCGGGGAGGCCTAGGATCTTGTCGAAGTCGTCGGCGGAGAAGCCTTCCATGGGGCAGCTTGACACGCCGCGCTCAGCGGCTGCGGCAAGGCCGAAGCCCAACGCGATGTAACATTGCTTTTGTGCCCAGGTGAGGCGCTCCGCTGCTGGCTTACCCTCGAAGGCGCCCTTCATCATGTTCTCGTAGTCTTTGAGCTGAGCGCGCGCCTGGGCGTCGCCGCCCGAACGCGCCTGCATCATGGCCTCGATGCGCTCGAGCACGTCGTCGCGTGCGACGAGCACATAGACCACCGTGCCGGTGGTGAACTGCGGCTGGTTCCATCCTGCCGCCTGCAACTTCTCGCGCAGCCCTGAGTCCTTCACGGCGCGCACGTAGAAGGGTTGCAAGCCGAAGCTCGTGGGAGCCATCCGCATGGCTTCTTCGATGGCAGTCAGGTCGGCTGCGTCGACCTTGCGCGTGGAGTCGAACTTCTTGGTGGCGTTACGCCAACCGAGCTGCGAAATAAACGTCATGGCGCGTCTCCTGGAAGAGGTTTCACGAACGGTGGAACATCCGGACGATACGGCGAAGGCCCGCTGGACGCAAACCCGCGGGCCTCCTCGAACTTCACACGCGGCCGCCGGAACGGTGGTCGGTGGTCTTCCTGCCCGTTAGCGGCAGCGGCGCACGTCGATGCTCACGCGCACTTCGCGTCCGGGCGAGAAGCCGAGCTCAGCGTAGGACTGGGCCGCGCCCTTCACGGCGGAGACGGCGTACGACACAGCTAGCGTAACGTCCTCGCTCCGGTTGGGGTTGCACAGGACGCCGTCGTCTGTGATTTCATTGGTGAGCGAGAAAGCTGCGCGGTTGGCGAACGCCGAACGTCCCGAGGGAAACACGAGCATGGCCGGGTCGGCACGCAAGCCCGCGCCCGCGATGCTCATCGCCAAACGAGCGTCGGGCGACGAGCTCTTCACCACGTCATAGCTTCCTTGCGAACGCACCAGGGCGATTGTGAAGCCCCGGGGCAAGCGGCCGGGCAAGGCGAGCGTGCAGGTTTCGCGGGCGGTGGCGCCGGCGCCGAGCGCGCCCACCGTGACGCCGAAGTCGCCCAACTCGAGGTTGACGGCATTATTGCCGGCACGGGAAAGGAACGCGTTCTCGCCCTCGAGGCAGCTCGAACCCGCGATACGCGCGGAATCGAAGTCGATCTGGAACTCATAGCCGAGGGCCACGCCGGGTAGGGCGAGGGCGGCCAGCGCGAAGGACGCGAGAGAAGCGGTTTGACGGAACATATTGTCACCTCCTGGATGGAAATAGGAAACACCGTGGAACGGGAATCGGGACAGGGAACCAAGGAAAGGAACGGGAAGCCCACCGGCCGTCTGACTGACAGCGTTACGGACGAGGGGTGCACTGGGGGTTGCCCACTTGGGCCGCCCCATAGTGGTAGAGGAACATCTGACTTCCGAGGGCGTCGAGGGCGTCCTTCACGGTTGTCTTTTGGGTGGAGCGTCCCCCTTCGCCGCGCGAGCAGACGAAGGACTTCACGAACGCCTTCTTGAGATCGATGGACACACGGGCGCCTTCACCGGGCAACTCCGACGCGTCGAAGATGGAGAGTTTGAGTTCAGCGGCCGCCGTAGGCAATGAGCCGGCAATTTCCAGTTCGCACCAAGGCTGGGCCAAGTCGACCCGCGCCTCGGGAATCTTCTGGCCTCCCTGGAAGAACACGACGTTCCCTTGGCCCGCGAGCGGACGCAGCCCTTGGAAGGTCGTCTCGAAGAAGGCGCCGTAAAACGGGTTCGTGAAGCGCTTGTCGTCGACGTCCTTGAGCGGCCAGAGTTCGCCGCGGCTGCCGCCATTGTTGATTTTGCGCACGAGGTAACTGGAGATGCGGTAGGTGGAGTCGTCCTGCCGCGCAAGACCAAGGTACTCGTGGATGACGAGCAGGCGAACGGCCTTGAGATTGTAGCCGATGCCGCGCCAGCGCGAGCGCGACAGGACGATGCGGCCCTCGTCGGGATAATTGAGCGCGTCGACTTCGGGCCCACGGCCATCGTTGCCGAGGAACGTCTGTTCCTGCGTGTAAACGACGCCCTTGGCGACGGCGCGCTTGAATCCGGCGAAGTCGAACCCCGAGGGGAACGCCTGCACATCGGTTTTGCGCATGGTTTCCAGGATCTCGACGATTTCGTCGCCCATTGAGACGTACTCGGCCGCCACGGAGTCTCCCCCGTTGCCTACCCTCGATTCCGCCATGGCTTGGCGCGGTAAACCCGCGTCAAACGCCGCTGCGAGAGCCATGGCAGCGAGTGTAGCAACGCCCAGGCGTTTGAGCGCTCCCACGGTCGCCGCGCCGGCGCCCTCAACCCAAACTCTGCCCCTGTTGTTCAACAAGGGGATCTCTCGCGCCGCGTGTGTCCTGTTGTTCTTCATATCCTCTCACCTCCCGGGTCAATGGAAAAAACTGCATCTGCAATTGATATATAACGTCTCCACCCACCTCGTCCTCCATGAGTTGGGAGAACTTGTCTTGGAACTGGCGGATGAGCTCCTTGGCTTGAGCGAGCTTCGCCGACGAAATGGCGATGCTCTGCGATGTGATTTCCCTCTTCTCCACCGGCACCATGCGCAGCGCCGCGCGAGCGTTCTCGAGCATCTCCTCGTGATGGCGCTTGACGGCCTCGTTGGCCACGTCGTCGCCCGTATTGAGTCGCCCCTCCGCGACGGCCATGCGCCCGTTGGCGTCGAGCGCCACGAGCCCGAGTTCCGAAAGGCTGCGCAGCGCTTGCGCGACCTCGCGCACGCCCACCTTGAAGGTGAGGTTGCGGGAGATCCAAGCCGGATCGGGGCGGAACGCGGGCAAACGGACCATTTCGCGGATGGGCAGGTGGTACCAGTTGGAGATGACGTTGAAGGTTTTCTCGTCGACGAACTTCACAGCGCCGTTGGCGAACTTTTTCCCCATCTTTTCAATGATGAGGGTAGAGAGCCTGGTGTCCTCCTTGATTTTCGAGAGTCGCACGAGGTCGCGGAAATACTCGGCGTCCTTGTCGCCGAAGGCGAAGTAACGCACGAAGCTCTCGACCATCTGTGGACCCGGATGCCTGTCTCCTTGGATGACGCGGGTGAGCGATGCCGTGCCTTTGAGGCCCAAGCGTTTCGCCCAGGCACCGAAGGTCCACGTTCCGTGGCGCCGCTTCTGTTCCTGCGCATGCGCGACAAGGAACGTACGGTAATCCAGGAATTGTGTGAGGTTGTCCCGTGTCGACATCACCGCGTTCTCCGTATCTGTTTCCAGATACTACGGTGTCGTCGTTCATTTTCAAGGTATTTGGGAGACCTACGACAACAAAGTCTTTCCTACCTTGGAAACGACCCGAGGCCTATTCGGCGCGCGCGCAAAGCCGCGCCGCAGCAAGAGGAGCCAGGCTTTCGACCCGCTCCGTTACGCTGCCAAGACCGGCTTTGGAAACGGCTTCGCGGAAACAGGCCACCGCGTTCGGGTCGTCGTTTCCACGACACAGCGTCACCAACACCTCGCGGCCTTGCGCGTCGCGCGCCGACACCGGAGCCATGGTCAGGCACGCACCGGGCCGCGACGGAACACTGACTCCCTCGCAAAGCGCGGACGCCTCCACGGCGCTGAGGGTGAGTCCCTTGCGAGCGAGAGCCGCATGGTCGGCTCCACCCGCAGAAACCCGTGCGATGCAAGCCGGCGCAGCCGCGCCCTGGCCCACATCGGGAGCCTTGTGGCGGCAAGCAAGGGCAGCGGCGCGCAGGTCATCGCCCGCCACGAGGCGTTCCTCAAGGCACGTCGCCGCTCCCTGAGGTTTTGCTCCCGCACCTGTGCACACGCGTGCGGCGTACTCAAAAATCCGTGCGTGTTGGGCCACGGTTGTGGTCTTTGCTTGCACGAGGCGCGTGAGGGCCTCGTGTGAACTCAAAAGGCAGTCGATGGGCGCGGTGCTCGTCGCTCCCCGGCAAAGCGCGATTCGACGGGACAGGGGGAGCTCGTCCCAGGGCAGGGTAGAGCCCTTGTTCGCAGCCAATGATTGCAAGCGTTCCATGCATACGACCGCGCTGTGCATCCGCTCGTGACGAGAACCGTTCTCGGAGAGGGCTTCGGCTGCCGCGGTGTCAGCCTTTTTGCACGTAGATGTGCACAGGGCGACGCCTACCAGGAAGGCCAATGATCCCGCGCAACGGGCGAGCTGAGCGTATTCTCGAAATCCCATGGACGACCCCACCGGGGCGCACGGTGCGCCAGGGCACAAAAAAGGCCAAGGTCCACGCGTCCCGCCCTCTCTCTTTATCGGTTCCCGGTCTGGAAAGTTTACCGCGAAGAGCGCTTCGGGCAAGAGAATTGTCGTTAAACGGGAAGGCGCTCACTTCTTGCGTACCGAGCCTTGCGCGGCTAGCCTCCGGACGCGCCGGTGAGGCAAGCACGCGCGCCCCGTCTGTCTGACTGCGAAGGAAACCGCCCCCATGCTCGAGAAGCTCCGCGTGAGTCCCCCCGCTTTTGAGAGGTTCGCCTGGGGCGTACTCGGCTATACCGTCCTGGTGATCCTCTGGGGGGCCCTCGTTCGCGCTACCGGCTCGGGTGCGGGGTGCGGCGACCACTGGCCCTTGTGCAATGGAGCAGTCGTCCCACGTGAACCCGCCCTCGAAACTCTCATAGAGTTCACGCACCGCGCCACGAGCGGCCTCGCCCTCATCGCGGTTCTCGCCATGACTCTCGCCGCGTTCGCGTCGTTCGATAAGGGCGCGCCCGTGCGCCGCGCCGCCGTGGCTTCGAGCGTCTTCATGATCCTTGAAGCCATTATTGGCGCGGGCATCGTTCTGTTCCGGCTGGTGGCCGACGATCAATCCATCGTGCGCGGCGTGTCCATGTCCCTCCACCTCGTCAACACGTTTCTCCTCCTTGGGGCTCTAACGGTCACCGCCTGGTGGACGCGCCATGAAGCGCCTGCGCGCTCTCGACTCGGGGGGCCGCTCGCGTGGGCTGCCGGGTTGGGTTTCTTGCTCTTGGGTTTCGTGGGTATGACCGGCGCCATCGCGGCACTTGGCGATACGCTGTTCCCTACTCCCTCCTACGCCGCCTCGCACCAAGGCGCCAACGCCAACGCGCTCGTTGAGGAAACAAGGCACTTGTTCCTCCGTTTGCGGGTGTGGCACCCCGTGGTCTCCATCGTGGGCGCGCTCTGGTGGGCCGTCCTGGCTCATGTCGCTTCGCTGCGTTCCGACGATGAAACCACGCGCCGGGCTGCTCTCGTGGTGTTCGTTACAACGGTTCTGCAACTGGGACTCGGCGTTATCAACGTCGCGCTACGAGCGCCGGTGTGGATGCAGCTCGTGCACCTGTTCGTTGCGAACGTCATCGTCGTGGCCGCGGTGGTGTTCGCGTCTGAACTCTTGTTGCGCGGCCTCGCACCGCGCGCCGCTTGGCAGCGCGCGTGAGCGGAGAGCCTCCCCCGTCAACGAATTCAGGGACGTCCATTGGGGAGGCGCGCATGCCCGCACCCGCTC
>JBIKVI010000310.1:0-5250 GCA_044356935.1 Silvanigrellaceae bacterium
GCGTTGACCCACCTCCATCACCCGGTCCGCCGTCGGCGGGGGTTGGAACTGGAGACGCGCCGTCGTCGCCCGAGGTCGAGCATCCCGTCCAGGCCGCGATGAGGAGCGCTGCGCCACATGCTGCAAAGAGCGCGTGAGGTCCGCGTGATTTCCGTTGGGCGGGGAACAGATCGATGTTCATTGGCGTCTCCTCGCAAGTCGTTGCGCCTCGGGCAGGGCCGAGGCGACCGCCGCCTGCGAATCCTCCATCAACGTTTCTATAGATTTGTTCAAGCTTGGAATGGCCGGATGGACCACGATTCGCACGGTTGTCACGCTGGGGAAGCCATTTTCCTTGGAGAGAAGCGTATCCGTTCCAACGAGGGATACCGGCACCACCGGCGCTCCCACCTCTTTGGCCAAGCGGAATGCGCCGCTCTTGAAGGGTTGCATCGCACCGTCGCGACTGCGGGTGCCTTCCGGAAAAAAGACCATGGACGTCTTGTGGCGGAGGTGCTCCTTACCCTCGTCCATGCACCGAAAATGGCTGCTTTTGTCACCCCTTTTAACGCTTACGTAGCCAACGGCGCTCATGGCCCATCCGAGCATGGGAACCTTGAAGACAGTATCCTTTGAAAGCCAGCGAAAACGAACGCCGAGGAGGAAAATGGCGAGGATGTCTGTCTGCGAGTTATGGTTTGCGACGTAGACGACGGCTTCATCGCGCCGTGGGAGATTCTCGAGTCCCTCAATCGTGAAGCGCCACCAGGGGTTCAAAAGGACGATGCACCTACCCCACAGGGTCGCCACGACATGCAATGCGTGTCGCCGCTTATCGAAAGGGTACACGACCGGGAAAAGTGCCAAGACCAGAGTCGAGAAGACGATGGTCGTCAAAATGACCGCGAGCCACAAGACAACGGCTCTCAGAAAGCCGAGGGGCCCTCCCTTGATGGATTCCGTAGCCCTGTTTTGCGTGGAGTCTTCCAGGGGTGTGCTCGTTCCGGTCATGCGCGCATCATCCTTTCGTTCGTATGTGGTTCATGAAGGCGTCAGCCATGGCTTCTGCGATCGCTTCTTTACTCCTCACAGGTCTTTCTTCGTAACCACTGCTCGAAGTGGCTACTAGGAGAATTCCGGTGTGGTCTGCGTCGGAGGACCCGAACGCGTCCTCGGAATGGTTCCACAGGCATGCCTGGAGGCGATTCTTGCGTGCAAAGGATCGCGCAGTCTCCAATCCTTCGGCTCGATCGCCGGAGGTCAATTTGCATGCGAGCTGGAAAGGAATGTCCTTGAGGTTGGGGAGCGCAAGTAGTTTCGGAGTACGTGTCAGCTTCAATGTGAGCGTTTCGGTGTCGCTAGGAATCTTCGACGCGGCGACTTGGGCGGGGACGAAGTCGGAAACAGCGGCTATGTGGAAGACGCCCGCCGTTGCCCTTGCCTGGAGGTTCTCGAGAGCATTCGCCAGTTGAGTGAACTCCGGCGTCTCGACGATCTCTGCGTCCTGCAGGGTGGAAAGGGAGCCCCTCGTCTGACACTGAAGGACCACGAGGGAGAGGCCCCTCCGGTAGAGCGCTTCAGCCACTTGAAATCCTAAACGACCGCTCGAATGGTTTGTAATGCATCGCACGGGATCCAGGCTCACCCTGGTTCCTCCTAGCGTAATGGCCACGCGAGGCGCCCGGCCTTCGAACTCTCGAGTTGCGTTCCAACGGTGGGCGATCTCGAGGGCGATGAGCTTTGGCTCCGGTGCCTTGAGCTTACCCTCTTCACGACGTGGCTCAAGAAAATGCACCTGAGGCAGCGATGCAAGTGTCTCTAAGTTCTTGCGCACGAGCGGGCTTGCTGCCAGCGAGTCATGCATGGTTGGAAGCACGAAGACGGGTTTACCCTGACCCAGTGCGCTCTGCAGGAGCGTCGTCACACCATCACTACAGATCCCTGCGGCAGCTTTTCCGAGGACGTCGGCCGTCGCCGGTGCCACGAGAACCAAGTCGCCTTCAAAAACGTGTTCTGCAAGTCCCGAAGGATTCACGACAACCGGATGTCCAGAAGCCCATTCGAGACTGGTGAGTCCCACAAAACGCAAAGAGGTCTCGGTAACGACGAATCGAACTTCGGCGCCATGGCGTCGGAGTTCGCGCGCGATACGTGGGAGTTCCGTTGCCGCGATGCCCCCGCCAGCACAAACGGTGACTCGGACGGAGTCGAGGGAAGTGGAAAGTCGACGGACCGCGAGGTCCGCCACGTGGGGAGGAATCATCGATCTGCCTCGCGATTTGTGGGCGGGGGCCGAACTCCCACCGGACCCGCAACGCGCAAGGGCCGAACCAGGTTGTGGGGGGGCGTGCCGGGTGTTACAGCGACCCCGGGTTTTAATCCATTCTCAACGACTTTGACAGGGGACCTGCCATGTCCAGCTCCGACTCCTCCGCCGGTGCCACCGAGGGCGCTTTTCTCGACCTCTGGTACCAGGAGCGCCACAATGACGAGATTGCGCTTGGGCTTCACGTGAAGTCCGTGCTCCACTCGGTTCAGAGCCCCTTTCAGCGGGTGGATATCCTTGACACCACGGGCTTCGGACGCATCATGACGCTCGACGGACTCATGATGGTCACCGAGCGCGACGAGTTCGTGTACCACGAGATGATCGCTCACGTTCCTCTTCTCGTGCACCCAAACCCTAAACGCGTCCTGGTCATCGGAGGAGGCGACGGGGGCACCCTGCGCGAAGTCCTGCGTCATGACAGTGTGCACGAGGCGGTTCTCTGCGAAATCGATGGGGAAGTTGTCGAAGCAGCAAGGCGTTTTCTGCCTTTCGTTGCCACCGGTCTGAACCACCCGCGTGCCAAGATTCACATCGGCGATGGCGTGGAGTTTGTAAAAAAGAGCGACGACGCCTCCTTCGATCTCGTCATCGTCGATTCCACCGATCCCATCGGGCCCGGCGTCGGTCTGTTCTCCGGTTCCTTCTATAAGGAAGTGCGGCGCATCCTTCGCCCTGGAGGCATCGCCATGGCTCAATGCGAATCGCCCTGGGAAAACGCTATCGACCTCAAGAAGGTCTACGGAAACCTCAAGGAAGCGTTTTCCTCCGTTTACGCAATGACTGGAACGATCCCGACGTACCCATTCGGCTACTGGTCTTGGGCGTTTGCCAGCGATACCGCGCATCCATTCAGTTCCATCGAGCTCGAACGTGCCCAGGCTATCGAGAAAACCACCCGCTACTACAATACCGACATGCACCGTGGCGCGTTCGCTCTGCCTAACTTCCTGAAGCAGCGCCTAAAAGGCGTTGTTTCCAACGCTTAAAATAATTTTCGGTGATGCTTGACGGACCCAATCGAATGGGTCTAGACACGTCCTTACCGAAGTGACGCGGGGTGGAGAAGTTGGTATCTCGTCGGGCTCATAACCCGAAGGCCGCAGGTTCAAGTCCTGCCCCCGCCACCATTTCGATACGCTCTTTGAAAACCGAAAAGTGAAGAAGCAGAGTGCGGGACGACCTTCGAGCGCCCTTCCCAAGCCGCAAGGCAAAGGAAAGAAACTCGAATCTCCCAAGCACCTATCAATGAACAACGCATTCGATTCGTTTCGCAAGAAACGAGTCAAAGCAGTTCGATGGGGCTTCGTGAGAACTCAAAAAGAAGAAAAGAAGCGAAAGCCGCAAGGCAGACGCTTCAGTCATTCAACTTAAGAGTTTGATCTTGGCTCAGAACGAACGCTGGCGGCGTGCCTAACACATGCAAGTCAAACGGGTAGCAATACCAGTGGCGCACGGGTGAGTAATGCATGGGTCATCTGCCCTTTGATGGGGGATAACTTTCCGAAAGGAAAGCTAATACCGCATACGCAGGAAACTGCAAAGATGGGTTAAGTCTCTTCTTTCTACGTCGGCGCCGCAAAGCGTCGGCGAAGGAAGAAGAGACTCCTATCGTCGAAGGATGAGCTCATGTCCCATTAGCTAGTTGGCGGGGTAACGGCCCACCAAGGCGAAGATGGGTAACTGGTCTGAGAGGACGATCAGTCACACTGGAACTGAGACACGGTCCAGACTCCTACGGGAGGCAGCAGTGGGGAATATTGCGCAATGGGCGAAAGCCTGACGCAGCAACGCCGCGTGAGCGATGAAGGCCTTCGGGTTGTAAAGCTCTTTCGGTTGGGAAGAAGGGTGTACGTAATAAAACGGCGTACATTTGATGGTACCAAAAGAAGAAGCACCGGCTAACTTCGTGCCAGCAGCCGCGGTAATACGAAGGGTGCGAGCGTTGTTCGGAATTACTGGGCGTAAAGGGTTCGTAGGCGGGACCTTAAGTCAAGTGTGAAATCCCCAGGCTCAACCTGGGACGTGCACTTGAAACTGAGGTTCTTGAGTACTGCAGAGGATGATGGAATTGCTGGTGTAGGAGTGACATCCGTAGAGATCAGCAGGAACACCTGAGGCGAAGGCGATCATCTGGGCAGTTACTGACGCTGAGGAACGAAAGCGTGGGGAGCAAACAGGATTAGATACCCTGGTAGTCCACGCCGTAAACGATGATAACTAGATGTTGGGGGAGTTGACCCCCTCAGTATCGCAGCTCACGCATTAAGTTATCCGCCTGGGGAGTACGGCCGCAAGGCTAAAACTCAAAAGAATTGACGGGGGCCCGCACAAGCGGTGGAGTATGTGGTTTAATTCGAAGCAACGCGAAGAACCTTACCTGGGCTTGACATCCTATGAATCTGGTAGAGATATCAGCGTCCCGCAAGGGACATAGAGACAGGTGCTGCATGGCTGTCGTCAGCTCGTGTCGTGAGATGTTGGGTTAAGTCCCGCAACGAGCGCAACCCTTATCCTTAGTTGCCACCATTAAGTTGGGTACTTTAAGGAGACTGCCGGTGATAAACCGGAGGAAGGTGGGGATGACGTCAAGTCCTCATGGCCCTTACGTCCAGGGCTACACACGTACTACAATGGCCAAAACAAACCGATGCAAAGCAGCGATGTGGAGCAAATCGGAAAAACATGGTCTCAGTTCGGATTGTGGTCTGCAACTCGACCACATGAAGTTGGAATCGCTAGTAATCGCAGATCAGCAAGCTGCGGTGAATACGTTCCCGGGCCTTGTACACACCGCCCGTCAAACCACGAAAGTGGTACGTGCCAGAAGCAGGTGAGCTAACCGTAAGGAGGCAGCCTGCCAAGGCGCGTGCTGTGATTGGGGTTAAGTCGTAACAAGGTAGCCGTAGGGGAACCTGCGGCTGGATCACCTCCTTTCTAGGAAG
>JBIKVI010000311.1:0-5235 GCA_044356935.1 Silvanigrellaceae bacterium
GATGTTGTAGCCCGGTTTTCGCACGCCCAAGCCCACAGTGATGGCGCGCACGGCTCGGGTCTGCGAAATGATTTCGTAGTGAGGTTCAGCGCCGCGCTTGGAGTCGACCTGCCTCACGCCGATGTCGCAGCCCCGAAACACCTCATCGTGCTCGAGACGGCGGAAAGCGCGCTTGGTCGGGTTGAGTTTGTGCTGCGAGGGGTGCTCGCCTTCGCGCTCCGCGATGAGCCGGAGTGTGAGTTCTCCGCCGGACAACGGAGACAACTTATTCTTGGCCAATGGGGCTGGCTTCGAAGCCTTGGTGGCTTTCGTTACCTTGGTCGCCTTGGTCGCCTTGGTCGCCTTGGTGGCTTTCGTTACCTTGGTCGCCTTGGTCGCCTTGGCGATCCGCACGGGCTTCACGGCCTTGGCGGCCCGGGCTGTCTTCGCCTTCGCGTCCCCGGACTTCGCCCGTGGCGCGCGTACGCGCTCCTGCCGCCCCTTGGATGAGCCCTTTTTGCCTTTATTCACGACCGCTGTTTCCTTCCTCCATGACCCTCTCCTCCGAGTGGCGACACGGCGTCTGCGTTTCAGAAATTTTCCTTGATTTCATCAGACTCGCCGGCCTGAGGCAAGCGGGACCCCTTGGGAAGGGGAGAGGACCCCGACATTGACACGCCCTGAGAAGTCGGGAACGCGCCCGCAGCCCCTGCCTCAGAGGCCGCTCGGAACAGCTCGAAAGCGCCCTTGGTCGACTTCCGCGCGAGGGCTGAGTAGCACAAGTCGCATCGGTGGCACTTGCGACGCCCAGCCCCTGGCCCAGCAGATGCCCCGAAACCACGCGCGGAGAAAAAATCTTCGGCCCGTTCCATCCGACAGTGCGAGGCCTGCGCGAGGCGCTCAAGCTGCGCGAGGCTCTCGGAGTACTGAGACCGGACTTGGGCCCAGGTCGGAAGGCGTTTGCGCATGAGAACTGCGTTTCCTTCGAGCAGAACGACACCTTCGACCTCTTCGGAACCGCGGATGCGCCACGAAAGGATCCCAGTTGCCGCGTAGTGGGAAAGGACCTCCTCCACGCGCGCAGACGCCCATTGAAGATCGTCGCACAGGATTTTCATGGGAAGCACAGTTTCGCCTCCCCTCGCCTTCCTAAAGGCGTCGTTCGAGCCGTGACAGATCGCCTCGAGGCACTGCGATCGCCGCGTCACACCAGCGGGAAGAGCGAGGAGGAGATCCTCCATGCTCTTGTCGGCGGCGAGGCGAACCTCCAGGCACGGCTCCCGGTGAGGCGGATTCGCGAGGACGCCGAGGTAACGAAGGGCGGCGACCAAGCCCGGGAGCTTGCGGTCGGCCTTGAGTCCGCGCGCTTCGAGGGCCTTTGCCAAGACCGGTAGCGGAGTCACGCGGACGCTGCCGTCCTTGGGCAGGAGCGACTCGACGCAAGCGAGTTCCTCGCGCAACGCATCCATGGCCGGAAAGCTGTCCTCGAACTGAAAGGTGCGACGCTTGGGATCGGAGCCGCTCCACAGGAGAACGCTTCGCGCAGGCCCCCCGCGTCGCCCCGCGCGGCCGATCATCTGGAAGTATTCCTCAATGTTGGCCGGGAAGCCGTGCACGACCACGAGGTCGACGTCGGGCAGATCGACACCCATTCCGAAGGCGAGCGTTGCGCACACCACGGTGGGTGCCGTGGACTTGTGAAGGTAGTCCTCGACGGAATGCTTTTCCTGCTTGCGAAGCGCGGCGTGGTAGGCCACAGCGTGGATCCCCAGCTTTCGCAGGTCGCGCGCGAAGTCCTCGCATAGGGAACGCTTGGGCAGGTAGACGATGGCCTTCGAATATGGCGTGTGTCGCAGGCAGTCGACGAGAAGCTCCCACTTCTCGCTCTCGCTGTATACGCGCAACGCCTCCACGAACACGTTGGGGGCAAGCGGCGGATGCGCGACTTCGTCGACGGGGAAGCCAGGCGGGAACACGTTCTCGCGAATGAGTTTGCGCGACGCGCGCGACGCCGTCGCCGTGAGCGCTAGAATGCGTGGCGGTGCGAGCCTCGCGAGCGTCTGAGCGAGCATCCGGTACTCGGGGCGGAAGGCGTGCCCCCAACTCACGACGCAATGCGCCTCGTCGACGACGACCATGGAAGGCGTTACTTTGACTAGCGCGCGCTGGAACGACGGCATGACTAACCGCTCCGGGCTCACGAAAACCAAGCGCGCTCCGCCGCCGAAGAGTGCTTGGTAGGAGGCGCGGCGCTCGTCCTCCGACTGGTCGCTCGTAAACAAGACCGCGGGAATGCGGGCCGCCTCCATGCGCCGCACTTGGTCGCGCATGAGGGCGATGAGTGGGCACACCACAACGACCGGCCCCCCTGGAAGCGCCATGGCTGGCAATGCGTATAGGAGGGTTTTGCCGGCACCTGTGGGAAGGGTTGCGAGGACTCCGGCGGACTGGGTGATCTTTGCGAGAACATCAGCCTGCGCGGGCCGGAGCTGCACGAGCCCGAAATGCTCCGACGCGAGCGCAGCACAGGCGCCCACGAAGTCGTGGTCGGGGACGGGTTTCGTGCTCAAGTCGAGAGCTCTCCAGAAACGGCGTCGGCGCGGCCTGAGGTGTCCGCGGCGCCAAGCGGGAATTTCCACAGGTTGTAAGTCGAGCGTCGGTATCTTAGCAAGGTCCGTGCTTCACAAACCAGGGACCACGCGGTACAACCGATATGGTTGCGCCGAGCACGCTCACCTGAGGATTGAACATGCAGCTCTGGATGAAAGTCGCGCTCCTTTCGGTGGCCGGATTTGGCGTCGGATTCGGGACTATCTACGCGTTCTTCGGCACCGAAAAATCGCAAGCCGCGGCCGCATCCGATTCCGGCAAGACGGTCGAAGTCGACTGGAGCCGCTTGCGGGAACTCGACCTCGCATCCGGCCGACCATCGGATTTCCTCAAGTCGGTCGATGGCAAAAAAGTACGCGTCCCCGGCTTCCTCGTTCCCCTGGAGGACAATCAGGAGGCGGTTTCGGAGTTCCTCATCGTCCCGAGCCCGCAGGCGTGCATTCACGTGCCCGCGCCTCCCCCCAACCAAATCGTATTCGTGAAAATGGCGCCAGGGCAGAAGGCCAAGATGAGCTACGGCCCCGTATGGGTCCAAGGCAAACTGCGCATTTCCGAAGTCTCCCACGCCTACGGCAAAGCCAGCTACGAAATGGTTGGCGAGCTCATCGAACCCTACAACTGACAAACGAAACGAAGCATGTGCCGCCTGTTCGGATTCCGTTCCGTCGTCCAAAGCCAAGTCCATCAGAGCCTCGTGAGCGCCGAAAACGCCCTCGTTAGGCAATCCGATACGAATCCAGATGGCTGGGGCGTGGCTTATTTCCACGCCGACGCGCCGCATCTCGTGAAATCCTCATCGAGCGCCTTCGACGACCACCTGTTTCGGCGCGTCTCAGGGGTGGTTTCTTCTGAAACAGTCCTCGCTCACATCCGCAAGGCGACACACGGCAACCTGTCTATCCTCAACACGCACCCCTTCCAGTTCGGACGTTGGGTGTTCGCGCACAACGGCAACATCAAAGGTTTCGTGGGTGTACGTGAGCGCATCGAGGCGCGCATCGCGCCCGCTTTGCGGCGGTTCATCCTCGGCGACACCGATTCGGAGTTGCTTTTCCACCTCTTGCTAACGCACATCTCGCGCCGCGTGGAGCTGCACCGCACCGCGGTCGCAGTCGACGACGTCATGGAGGCGGCCCGTGACGCGATCGCCGAGGTAACCAGCATCGCGGGCCCTTTCCACCCGCGCGACGACGGCCATCCCGAAGCAACCTACCTTACCTTCCTGCTGACGAATGGAACCACCATGGTGGGCCATCAAGGTGGCAAGCACCTCCACTTCAGCACGCACAAAAGGAGATGCTCACAGCGCGGCTCATGCCCGCACTTTACGGCATCGTGCGAAGCGCTCGCGGAGCAAGGCGCTTACGTCAACCACCTCATCTTTTCGAGCGAGCCCCTTCAGGGCGAGAACGTTTGGAGGCGCATGGACGACGGCCAGCTCGTGGGCGTCGACTGGACCATGCGCCTCACCGTGGCGAGCTCGTCGGCCGCGGATGTGGCGAGGGTCACTTCTTGACGACGATTCTCACGTCGTTGGCCGAAGCGACGATCGCTGTCTCCGACTCGTAGTCGTACTCTCCGAACACGCAATGCGATTTCCTCGATTGCGCAGCCGGTGCGAGGGCGCCCATGGAGGCGCCGTCCTGCGCCTCGAGTCTGTAGACCTCGCCGGGACCCACCACCAACCGGAACACGTCCGCCTCGCGAGTCGTTCGCACCATGCCGCACTGGCCGTCTTGGGTAACGGTGGCGGTCGTGGCTCCTGCACCGCCGTGCCGTTGGCCACAAGCGATTGTTACGACGGACAGGGAGACAAGCGCGAGGATGGCGAGAGACTTCATGGCTGATTCCTTTCGGAAGGGAATGCGATGCGGCAGCCGGGATATCGCGAGGGAGCCCCAGGGCGCCGCGGACGTTAGGCCCCAATGCAATACCGGGGCCACGGGTGCGAGCGGGCTTCTCGAGCACGACAAGACGAAGCCCGTCACCGCATCCGCCTACTTTCGGGATGTTACGTTGAATGGCGTGTTCTCGGCGGCCTCGCTCCCCTGCGTTTCCCATCGAAGGTTTGGTCAGTGCCACGAAAACGACGACACGAAAACGCGCATCGCTCGGTCGTGTTCACGGGATTCTGGACGGGCGCCCCGCCAGGGCCTGTCGGGTGCCCCTCGAGGAGGTCGCGGAGGGCTGCGTTCTCAGTTTGGCGCGCGCACGTCCCCAATCCCTTCACGGAAAGGGGGTTTCCGTGCTAATCGAGTCGGATCCAAAATTGGAGGTCTGATTCGCATGCTCCTTTCGAAACTCGTCGGCCGCACCGTCAAGGACACCCCCCGCGACGCGGAACTTCCCAGCCACAAATTCCTCCTGCGCGGTGGCTTCGTCCGCCAATACAGCGCCGGAATATACGGGCTCCAGCCCCTGGCCATGCGAAGCATCTCGAAAATCGAACGCATCTGCCGAGAGGAAATGAACCGTGTCGAGGGGCAGGAGGTGCGACTTCCGTGCATGTCCCCTCGCGAGGTTTGGGACGAATCAGGTCGTTATTCCGCCATCGGCAAGGACATGTTCCGCCTCAACGACCGCAACGACAAACCCATGGTCCTCAACATGACCCACGAGGAGCCTGTCGTCGTCATGGCAAGGGGC
>JBIKVI010000313.1:0-5230 GCA_044356935.1 Silvanigrellaceae bacterium
ATTTGAACGTCATTCGTGAGTTCGGATTGGTGGCGGCAGTGGCTGCGATTGTGGAATGGCTCTTGATGTTCACCGCAATCCCGGCTGCCGCGCGGTTAGGGTGGATTGGTAAGGAGCACATGGAGCCGCCCCGTTCTCGACTCGCCGGGCGCCTGGGAAAGTGGCTCGACTGCGCGATTCCCCGATCGCTCTCGCTACTTGCGATTGGACTCTTCGTGGTAGGCGTCGCATCCATTTCCCGACTGGAATTGAACGACAACCTCAAACTTTTTTTCGATGAGAGTCATCCCTTCCGCACCAGCATCGCGAACCTTTCGGACAAGCGTGGATTCGAAGGCAGCGTCTCTCTGGAGACAAACCTCATCGATCGTGATGCCGTCCACGCCGTCTACGAGCGGATTTCCCGGATCGATGGCGTGGCGGGCGTCATCAATCCCGCATCGATTATCGACTACTTGGTCAGGGGAGAAAAAACGGACGCCGATCTCGGAGCCGTCGAAGCGACGTATTTGAGAGCGCCGCAGCTCGCGCCCTGGTTCAAGAGCCGAGAACATGCTTCGGGGACTGTGTTCGTCAAAGACACCGAGCTCAAGTCGCTCGCGCGCATCCTGCCCCAAGTTCGCGAGGCGTGCGGAAACGTCTGCAAGCCATACGGATCCTTGGTTTCCTACGAGGAGTACTCGTCGGCCATTCTTCCTTCGCTTATGCGCAGCCTCTCGGCCTCGTTCCTCTTCGTGTCGTTGACGCTCGCTTGGCTCGCCTGGCGCAGTGGACAGCTCCGACGTCTCCCGCAAATCCTGTTCGGCAGCTTTTGGGGGCCTGTGGTTCTTATAGGTCTTTTCGTGTTGCTCGATCTTCCTATAAACTTCGCGACAAGTATCTTCGGCTCGGTGCTCGTGGGCATCACGGGCGACAACTGCATCCAGTACCTCCTCGGCGACGAAGACCACGGCACGTCGCTCGAATCGGGCGTCGCGGCCAAGGGCATCGCGAGCTTCATGGCGTCCTTGGCCCTGGTTTGCATCGCAGCGCTCTTCGTGGCGTCGAATTTCCAACATATGCGCCATCTCGGGCTCCTTTTCGCCGCGGGGTTCGCGCTGTCGTTCGTCGGCGATGTGTGGGTATCGAAGATGCGTTGGCGCAAAGGAGCCGCTGCGTGAGCGTGGGACGTGTCCATCACTTCGACTGCGGAGCGACCTGCCCCTGTGGCGCGGCGCAGCTCGCGGGCGGCGATTTTGCCACGCGCGTCACCGTGCTCGAGACCTCCGAGGGCCCCGTGCTGGTGGATGCGGGCTACGCGCGCGCCTACTTGGCCGAGCCCAAACGAGACTTGTTGCGTTGGGCTCTCCTGCGTCCGCGCGCGGGCGCGCACCAGGCCGCATGCGAACGTCTCGGTGCGGTGGGTTTGGCGCCGGGCGATGTGCGGCACGTTCTCCTGACCCACCTCGATTTCGATCACGCCAGCGGCGTGCTCGACTTTCCTCGCGCGCGACTTTACGTTTGGGCCGACGAGCTCGAACGTGCCCGTTCGCCAAAGTCGCCCTTCGAGAGGTACCGTTACCGTGATTGCGCGCGCATCCTGGCGGGTCGCGACGTCGTCGCGCTGCGAGCCGAGTCGACGGTGGGCGGTCCGTTCGCTCATCCGCTCAAGGGAGCGGTCACCTCGACGCCCTTGCCCACGCTCGCGAGCGAACTGCGCGTTGTTTCGTTGCCTGGCCACACCGCCGGGCACGCGGGTGTCGCGTTCGTGGAGGAGGGCATCGTGAAGCTCCATGCCGGAGATGCCGTCTACGATATGCGCGAACTCGATGCGAGAGCCGGGTTGCCCGCGATCGTCGGTAAAATCACGAGCGCTCTGCATGTGGACGCTTCGGCAGCTCGTGTTTCCCGCGCTTTGCTCGCGCGCTGGCGCGACGCAGGCGTGCGTGTCTATTGTGCCCACGACTCCCGCGGACCGGAGGACGATCCTACGTGAACCATCCCCTGACTTCTGGCTTGCGCGCGCATCTGGCGGGGCGTGAAGTACTTGTGACCGGTGCGACGGGTTTCCTCGGAAAGGCCCTCGTGCATGCCCTCGTGGCTCGCCTCGACGTGGCGTGCGTGCACATTGCCGTGCGGCCGCGCAAGGGTCATGGGGCCGAGGAGAGGCTCACCGAGCTTCTTGCCGACGACGCCTTCGACGACGTGCGCGCGGTGGCTCGCTCCAAGGTGCGCGCATTCCCATGGGATCTCGCCAAACCCTTCGCGGAGACGGGTTCAGCAGAGGAGTTGGCTGCGCATCCCGCCTTCGTCGATCTCGCCGGCGTCGAGAGCGTCATTCATTGCGCTGCGAGTGTTTCGTTTCAGGCGCCCCTTCCCGAAAACGAACGAGCCAATGTCGACGCATCGCTGCACGCGTTCGCGCTCGCCGAGGCGCTTGCCGGTCGTCGTGCCGAGCCGTTGCGATTCGTCCACGTATCGACCGCATTCTCGGTGGGAGGCGAGAGTGCCGACGCGCATCCGGAAGCGCCGCTCAAGGCTTCGATGGTGCGTGCGGAAAGGTACCAGAACACCTACACCTTCACGAAGGCGCGCGCCGAGCTCGCCCTCGGTGAGCGGGCCTGCTCGACGGGGGGGCGCGTGCGACTGGCCATCGTTCGACCGTCCATCGTTTTCGGCGCTCGCGCGTTTCCCCGCCCGGGTTGGAACCCGACCTTCACGGCGAGCGCGGGCATCGTGGCGCTCGTGGGGCGCGGACTCTTGCGTTGGCTGCCCGGCGCCTCCGGGGCGCGCATCGATCACGTGCCCGTGGATACGGTGGTGCACGCCCTCCTGCTTGCGGATCTCGCCTTGGCGCGCGGCGAGGATGGGTTGGTCGTCCATGCTTGCGCGGGGCCGCGCGGTGCGCGCACCTGGGGCTCTTTCGCCCATCACGTCCTCACCAGCATCGCGAGAGCACGCGCGTCCTTGCGCGCTTCGGATCCCGCCTCCGCGGACGATTCTTCTGATGTTCCCTTTGTGTTCCTTCCTCGCCCATTGGCGGCGCTGCGCACGTGGGCTTTGCTCGAGGTTCCTGGGCTTGTGCTTTCCGCGCTGCCGGAGCGGTTTCGAGCCTGCGCGCGCTGGCGGAGGCTCGGCGCGGACCTCCAGCTCGCGGCGCGTCTGCATGCGGAAACAGGGGCCCTGTTCGCGCCTTTCACCTGCGCCGACTGGACATTCGACACGACGAACTTAGCGCGACTCCACGCAGAGCTTCCGGACAACGAACGAGCCGCTTTCCCCGTAGACGTGAGCGATCTCGACTGGGCGATTTACATGCGCGATTGTTACGCTAAGCTCGCGCGATCCGCTGAACGCAAGGCGGCCCGTCGGACCCGAAAGCAGGAACGCGATCGGGCGACCGCGGCGGGTTGAGGCTGCGCAGAGCGTTCCATCCCAGGAGAAGGCGCGTCATTTTGCGACTAGTGGGATAGCTGCTGGATCCTCAAGGGATCGCACTGCGAGGTCGACATCGAGTTCCGGCCAGTAGAGATGGCCCGTGTGGGGCGATTCCACGTTCAAGATCGCTCCAATTCGGGCTTCCTTGAACCAAGGGAAGTCGACGTACGAAAGAAAGTATTCCCGGTCATCGACGATGAGCCACACCCCGTGAGCCGTAACGGACAGGATCTCAATCGGCGCTGAAGTGCCGTTGCCAAGCGCGGCGGATTTCATCTTCCCTCTCCTCAACAATGTTCTGGGCCTGCTTGATTTGTGCTTTGGTCAAACCCTGGGAGAGCGCTAACGCTATGACGGGTTCGAGCCAAAACTTGGCCTCCCCATCGGGGCAAGTGACATGCACGTGCATGCGGGATTCTTCTCGCGAAAAGAAGAAAAACCGGAAGGAACCTTCGCGAAAGACCGTGGGGCTCATGATCGTCTCCCATGTCGACGTTGAATGATACTCCAGACTTCTCTTATGGACCATTCTCCGTGGTCGCGCCTCTCCAGCCAGAAGTGGGCATACGTTTGCATGGCATCGCCCGGCATGCGACAAAGGTGTCCGCCCCGGGAAGGCGTCCCACGTCCCCGTTCCCGTGGCCGGAGGCGAGACGCAATATGGGCACATCGAAGGCGCGCAAAGGGTCCGCGGCGGCACGTGAGAGCGACCTTCCGAACAAAGTCCCGAGCGCTGCCCGGAGCGCTGCCCGGAGCGATGCCCAGGAAGACGTCATCACGCTGCGCGGTGTGCGCACGCACAACCTCAAGAACGTCGACGTCGATATCCCCATCGGCAAGTGGACCGCGGTAACGGGCGTCTCGGGCAGCGGCAAGAGCAGCCTGGTGTTCGACACACTCTACGCCGAGGCGCAGCGCCGCTTCCTCGAAACGCTCGGCACCTACGAGCGGCAGTTCATGCAAGGCCTGCCTCAGGGCGACTTCGATCACGTGGAGAACGTTCCCGCGGCGGTGGCCCTCAAGCAAACCAACCGCGCGGGCGATCCGCGATCGCTCATCGGCACGACCGCCGACGTCCTAGAGCCCCTTCGTACCCTCTTCGTTTCGCTCATGGATCCGAGCTGCGCCAAATGCGGCAATCCGGTGGAGCTTCACACCGCTGGCGACCTCTTCGCGTTCGTCGACGACGAGACCTCCCGCGGCGTCGGAGAGGATGGCGCCGTCCTGCTGTCCGTCCCGTTCCGTTTGCCGGAGGAGAAAAAGAAACGCGAAGAGCTGGCCAGGACGCTCCTCCTAGAAGGTTACTTCCGGCTCCTCGATGGCCCTCGTGTGGTCGATCTCGAAGAAGCCATCGCCGGCGGCGGCCTGGCGGCGCTCGCCCACGAGGGCACGGAGATCGTCCTCGACCGCGTCTCTCCCGGGAGCAACGAGGACGAGCTGCGCAACCGCGCCGAAACCATTTGGTCGCAGGTACGTTTCTCGCCCCGTTTTTCCAAGCTCCACGCGCGCCGCATGGACGGCGACGGCAACGTTGCGGTTGCGGTGCGTTCCTTCAACGTCCAGCCACACTGCGCGCATTGCGGGGGCGCCACCAACGTCATCGGCGCTGGCGATCTCGATTGGCAGTCGGTGCTCGGCGCTTGCCCCACCTGCCGCGGGCTTGGCAACGTTCCCGTCATAGACGCAGCCAAGGTCATCCCCAATGCCAGCCTCGCCATCGACGACGACGCCATCAAGCCGTGGAGCTCGGAGACGTTCTCGTGGGCGCGCGACGAGCTGCGTAAAATTATGAAGGCCAACGGGTTGTCGACCG
>JBIKVI010000314.1:0-5229 GCA_044356935.1 Silvanigrellaceae bacterium
ACGAAGCGAACTATCCTGCGATTGGTGCGGCCACAACGGAAACGAGGGGTACAGAAAACTGCGGGAAACCCTTTCCTTTCAAGCGCTTGATTTGCAGCGGGCTAGTACATGGGTACATGAGCGAGGCGGCGGGGGGCGACAACGACGCTATCGTCTAATTCTTGAAGCAGCCCGAATGAGAAAGCTATAGTTCGAGTCTACCACTGGAGACGGGGTGGGTGCTCTAGAGTTGGGCGTCTGACAGTCGCTGAATCTGGGGTTGCCAACTGACATCAGGTAGGCTGAGCATGACATGCAGGAGGGTACCTCCGGCGTGCGAAAGTTGACCACCCATTCAAAATTGAACTTGCTCTGGTGAGACTTTTTCCGTAAAGTCTGAGACAATATTGACATCAGCCGAACAGCTCCCGAAAAAGCTCGCCTCCTCCGCAGGGTGGTCACTGCCGAAGACGCGGGAAGAATCCCAAGGGGATGTGTCTATGCGTAAGAACACCGATACCCAGAGGTTTCCGCATTCCGCACTGCTGTTTCGCTTCTGCCTGAAGGTGCTCGAAACCCGCAGGAAGGGATCGAAGGTGCACGACCAGGAGGTGGGCAACATCCTCCAGTACAACCCCAGCGACACGAGCCACTGGAAGCGGGGAAAAAAGGCTGTCCGCAGCGTATACGCGCTAGAGGCTCTCTCGCAGGCCCTCAATGTGGACATTGAGATCTTCCAGGACATCGTCGACGGCGGGCTCGACTTCGAGGAGGCGTGGCTCGATTTCACCGAAGCCGAAGAAGAGCTTAGGATTTCGTCTGAAAGGGGAGGCGAAATCCTCCTCGCGCGCCGCGACCGCCAAATCGTTCTCGACGAAGTGGCTCGGGGTATTCTCGCTAAGGCCGGCGTCGACAGTGTGCCCGTGTATCTGCCCGAGCTTCTCCAGGTCCTGACTTTTGTGCAGGTATCGCAGGGAGAGGTGAGCGATAAAATCGCGCGTAGCTCGCGAGTCAAGCCTGGACTCTACAGTATCCGCTGCCGCAAGGGTGAAATGCGAGCGCACACTCGCGCCGCAATAGTCCGCGAAATCGCGCGCGTCATTCTGTATTCCGAGCGTGAGCAGTTCGCCATTCCGCCAAAGCTCGAAAACCTCTCGTACCTCGAGATCGTGGACCTCTCCAACGCATTGCTCGTGCCAAAGGAGGCCTTGCGCCTCGAGGTTCAGAAGGTCCCTTCGAAGTTGAACCTCGTGAAGACACTTTCGGATATCTTTTGGGTCCCAAAAAGTGTCATCCGCTCGCGTCTGGCGTTCCTCCTCCTCGAGAATGCCCCTACCGACGTGTTTGCCGCCGAACCACTGCCGGTGACCTTCATGGGAGCCTCCGGACGCAAGGCGCCGTTGGATCTCTCGGAAGACGAGGGTCAATCGGCATCAGCTGAAACAGGCTCGTCACGCGAGGAAGTCCTTGCTCCCGAGACCACCTGAGGGAGGTGGGAGCGTTTTCGTTCGCTGCGAGCGTTGACCCTGAGCGGTTGGTGATTATGATTCCCGACCACGACTCTTCTTCAGGGAGGCTTCGGAACCGCATGATTCTTCGCGACGCCCGCACAAACGAATACCCGGATGCCACCGAGGGCGACGACTCCTGGCCTACGCCCTCGTATATGGCCCGCAAGGCGCCCGAAGACGACGAGGACTTTGACGGTGATTTCGAAGACGAGGGTGACGACGACGACGCCGCCGGCGTTGCCGCCGGGCTCTCCGAAGCCGACAAGGAAAGCGCTAAGCCCAAGACGCTCACCCGTAAGGAAGCCATTGAGATCCTGCAATCCAGCCGAAGCTTCGTGGGTCTCGACCTCCGCAAGGCGAACCTCACGAAACTCGACTTCTCCAATTGCAGCTTCGCGATGTCCAACCTCAGCTACGTTAACTTCAAGGACTCGAATCTCGAGGGCTGTGACTTCTCCAACGCTTCGCTTTGGAACGCAAACCTCGAAGGAGCCAACTTGACGCGGGCGAATCTCGAGGATGCCGACCTCGATTACACCAAGCTGCGCGGAGCGGTCTTGTACCGCGCGAACATCCGGCGTGCGACCCTGCCGACCGATCTCATCCCCCGCGATGAAATCCTTCGTTCGGTCAACGATGGCACCAAAGTCGCACGATGATTCCCACGGGTGCCCTGCGCGACTGAGTCTGCGTCACCTGAGGATCGTTAGCTGCCCATCATTCGCTCGACGCCCATGCCCTCGGCGCGTGCGAGGGCTTCACGAGGTGTGAATTTTGGTACGCCAGCGACAAGCTTCGAAAGGGTTATCGTATCTCCCGGCATGCCGAGGATGAAGCCTTCGCAGGAGTTGGCGCCGAGATGCGCTTCGAGACCTTCCGATGCCTCCTGCGATAGGGGGGTGTCGTCGTCCCACGGCGCGCTGGATGCTCCATCGGTTGGAGGCGGATCGAGGGGAGGCAGGTCGAGATTCGTACCCGATGCGATGGCTTTGCCCAGCCGGGCTTCGAGCGAAAGGATTTTGCGAGCCACGGGAAGCGAGTCGTCGCGTGGCACCAGGGCAAGTGCATCGCGCGCGGCTGCGAGCTGGCCGCGCCGGGCGTGCGCGAGCGCGAGATTGTAGCCCACTTTCATGCGCCATTCGGTTTGCTCCGCGGGGAGCGCTTCGAGCGAACGCTGGTAAAGTGCCACGCCTTCGTCGTATTGTCCCGAGCGGATGTAAGCGACGGCTGTGTTGTTCAGGTCGGCCACAAATGTGCGAAGGTTGCCCATATGGAGAAGCAATTCCCGCGCGCTGGCCATATCTCCGCGCATGAGCGCGAACTTTGTTTCCTTTTCGGCGACTTCGGCGCTGCCCGAATCCAAGGCCTTGGCGGCTTCTAGGGCCGCGCCAGCGGCATCTTGGTCGCCCATCTCAGCGCGCGCGTCGGCCACTTCGCACAGTCGTTCGATGTTCTTCGGCGAGAGGCTTTGGGCCCGCTCGAAGCAGGCAACCGCTCCTGCGTGGTCTCCCGTGCGTACGAGAATCTTGCCGAGCAAGTGGAGCGCGTGCAGAGGCTCCGCACCCGCGCGAATGGCCGCCTTCACCAAGGGAGCTGCCTTGCCATAGTCGCTCTGATAGAAGCAGTATTGAGCCTTGGCGAGGAGTTTTTGACCCTCGGTGGCGTCCTTGAGCGCGAGGAAGCGCCTCAAAAAAAGCAGGCCGCGGCGGTGATCGCCATTGGCGAGGCACTCCCGGAAACGACGGTCGAATGCCCTGGCATCGCGCGGGTCGTGGATCTCACGCAGGGTACCGTCGATGGCACCGATCAACTCGGCCTCGTCGAGCGGCTTTGGCAGGACGCGCGCCACGCTCATCTCGGAGAGGAGTGCCAGATCCTGTTTGGTGGGCAGGGAACTCGCCACGATCATGGGCATATCGGCGAAGCCCAGATGGCGCACGCGTTGAATGAACGCCGCGCCTCCGATTTTGGGAAGCTTCCACTCCTGCATGACGAAGTCGGGTTCGTGCTCGACGAGGAGAGCGAGCGCCTCCTCGCCGTTGCGCGCGCGCAGGACGTTGGTGACGCCCTTCTTGGCGAGGGCCTCGGACACTTGTTTGTGCACCATGTCATCGGGATCGACGAGCAGCAAGCTCTCCGCGTCGAAACGGCCGTCGGGCATGTCGTCGGCGGAAAGGAAACGTTTGGCCAGGGGCTCCCACCCTTCGACGCCGCGCTGCCTGAGCACGCCGACGGCTTTGCGGGCTTCGGCCGTCTTGCCCGCCTCGAAAAGTGCCTCAGCATTGCGCAACTGGTAGATCGCGACGTCGCCGAAGGTGTCGGAAAGGCCTTGGTACAGGTGGGCGATGCGTTCGGTCTGTTTGGTTGAGCGGAGGACATCGTGGAGGTAGTCGACCGCTAGGCGAAGGGGGTCTCCCTTTGAGGCCTCGAGTCGCGATTTGAGGACGTCGAATTCCTTCTTGACGGCGTCCTTGGTGAAGACGCGCGCGTGCCATGAGAGCACGCCCAAGTGGAACGCGTACGGAAGGAGTTCGCGATCGGATTCGTCCACGAATAAGCTCACGCGAACGCCCTTGAGGCTCGGCTGCCGACGCAGGAGTTCGAGGACCTGGAATCCGGTGAGTGGATCGTCCTTCTGAAGTGGCATGACGATCCAATCCGCCTCCTCGACCTCCAAGAAGCCGACGAGGTTTTTCAGCGAGTCCATGGACTGCATGGACGAGTACCCGAACGACTTCAGGCAATCGGTCATGAGCTTGCGCGCGGAACCCGATGGTTCCACGACGACGACGCGTGATTCTTTTGCGAATAGGGCGGTCATGAATCGGCCTCTCAGGGTGGAGGTGCTTCGGGAGCAGGATGAAAGGTAACACGAGGACGGGCGGCTTGGGGTGCCGGAGCGTCAGGCCACCGCTTTCATGACTTTCTTGTCCCACTGCGTTCCCTTGAAATCGTACGTGGGTTCGCCGCGCCGTGTAGCGAAACGGGCTTCGCCACTTGCTCTTGCCCCAGATTGCTTGCACCTTTGCGGCCTGCCGGGGTTGGTTTATTGGCGTCGACTTAGGGTAGGTGATTTTTAAGGTGGCCCGGAGGACACGAATTCATGCTGTCTCGACAGAATCCGCGCGCGACTTCGGGCCTCTCCTCACTCCGGCCGAAAGACGCATCCATGAATCATCGTTTTCCCATCATCCTTGGGATGTTCGCCTCATTGCTGATGGCGGCGATTTCCGCCTGCGGAACCTCCGGGGGGTCCGCGGATGAAGGCGACGTGTCACCTACTCCTGGTGGGATTGTTCCCAAGACGGGCGAAGTGGACGGCGCGTCTTCGGGAACGGAACAAGGGGAAGGTGGGGCTCCGAAAACGGGCGAGGCGGAAGGCGCCTCCCCGAAAACCGGTGAGGGCGAGGTCGATACGAAACGCCCTAGAAAGCCCAAACCGGTAAATCCTGTTCCAACTGTAACGCCTGCCCCAACAGTGAGACCCCTTCCGCCCGTGACTCCGGTTCCCACCGTGAAACCGACCCCAGTACGACCTACGGCCCCTACCTTCCGCGCACCTTTGAGCAACTACCGCGTCACTTCGGTTTACGGCCCGCGACGCGGTAGGCTCCACGAAGGCATCGACCTTGGAGCGCCCTTTGGGCGCGAGGTTCTGAGTGTAGCAGCCGGCATCAAAACCTCATCGAGGCCCGAAGGCGCGTGTGGAAACGTGGTGCGGGTGGCCCACAGCGTGGGC
>JBIKVI010000064.1:0-17750 GCA_044356935.1 Silvanigrellaceae bacterium
AATTAGCGGCCTAATTCGCGGCCTAATCCTCCCGCTCCTTGGCGCCTGTTCACAGGACGCAGGCGAGAGCGCGCAGCCACCGCTTCCTGAAATTAAGGAAGACGCTGCCAGGGGCGAACGTGCCGGGTTCGACGACCCGCACGCCGCGCAAGACCCGCACGCCGCGCTCGGCAAGCCATTTTCGTTCGTCGATCCCGTCTCGGGGCGCGTCCTCCATGGCTCGGTTTCGGAACACCAGCGGCGCGTGACGGTGCGCTCGTTGCCTTCGGAGGTGGTCGTCGCGCTCATGCCTGAAGCGCCTTCGCGCCACTTGGACGCGCTCGTCGGCGACACTGGCTCGGCGCGGGCCGGGTGCGTGGCACGCGGGATAACCCTAGACGCCGAACTTTTCGATGGCCGCGCCGGAAACGATGTGGGCCGCGACGTGTGGAACGATCTCGTGGCCATGGTGTCGCTCGACGCGGGTGTCTTCGCCTTCACGCCGAGCGCTATCCAATGGCCTGCGCGCACGATTGAGGCGTCCAAAGCGGCGGCGCGCAATCACGTCTCAACAGAGAAGAGGCGGGATGTGGCGAACTACTCCCTGGAGGCCGGACGCCCCGAAGGTTACGTGCTCGATGGAGAGATCCGACCAAGCTTTTTCGCGCATACGGGTGAGCGCGGCGAAAACGCTGGGGTGCTAGGTGCGTTCCTGTCGCGCGGGCGTGGCCGGCTCCTCAATGGCGGGGTCTGCGACCTCGCATTGGGCCGCATCGCCGTGCGTGCGCGAGTTTACGCTGGTGGAGTGGCTGAGACCTCCTCCGTGAAGGTCACGTTCGACCGCTGACACCCGCTTTCTCAAGTGAATTCGATGGGCAGGTCCGGTTGGTTGGGGGACTGCGCTGGCGATTCGTCGGGGGTGCGCGTGGGCTGATCGGGATTCTGCCGTGGTTCGTCGGGCAGTTCAGGCTTTGTGTTGGGATCGTTGGGCCCTAGGGCTCTGAAAAGCGCGGGAGCATGGGGCTTGTCGGCGAGAAGCTCGCCGAGCGAGATGTGCAGAGTCATGGGTGGCTCCTTCGGACATTCGACACTGAGGGTGGGGTGCCCGTGCGGGCGACCTCCTGAATGCCATTTCCATGCCAGCGCGCGTCGAATGCAAAGGGATTGCGGCGCTTCGACTGCAAAGAGGGTCGACTTCGCGCGAGGAAGCCGCGGGGTGTAGGGAATCGAGGACGTCGGTTGATTTCCGCTGCAGTCGATTGCGAGCTCGCTTAGGGCGCGCCTCGCTTGCGAGCTCGCTCGACCCTCAGTCGCACCGCATCTGCGAAACCGGACCCGTGAGCTTAGCTTTGAGCTCGCCGCCCGTCAGAGGCTTGCAACGCATCATGTTGGGAATGATGAAGCCGAGATTCTTCTCGACTTCCCCATGCATCGAGAGGTCGAGATCGAGCTCGGCAATGGGTGGATTGCCGGCGATCTCTGGGAGGGCAACGCGTCCATTGAGGCCCACCCCGATGTCCTCGGCCTTGAACTTCGTGTCGGCCAGGACGATTGCGTTGTTCTCGAACTTCAATCCGATCTTCGCGTCTGTGAACGTCTGCTTGGGAATCTTGAGAGTGGTGTCGTCAATGTGCAGGAAGCCGTCCTTGATATCGAGGTCGACCGTTCCCTTGGCGCGCGTGAAGTTCTCTGTGTCTGGATTGTCGAGCACGAGGCTGCCGGTGAGCGATCCGCCCGCTGTGGTCTTGGCCAGCAGCGGCAGTACGAGCACCATTGCGGGGTTCTTGGATCCGCGGGCGATGGCGAGGACGTGGTTAAAGATGGGGTCGAGCGCGAAGGACTTGAAGTCCAGCCGAGCCAGCGATGGCGACTGGTGTCCCAAAATGGCCCCCACGATAGGCATGTTGACGCGCAAATCGAGCGCGCCGCCGGCCTGGGTGATCCGGCCGGTGACCGTGGCGCGACCAATGAGCAACGGGAGGAGGTTGAGGCGCACCGTGACCTCGCCTAGGCGGAGATTGGCCTCGGAGTCGGCAGCGTTGGTCACCACGACGTTCTTGAGCTGCACGCCCGTGAACCAGTGGGGGCGCATGGATCCGATGGAGACGCGCGCAGGGATGCCGGAACTGCGCAGGTTGTCGGCAATGGAGCTGACGACAACCTCCTTGATGACCCCGTAAGGGAACGTGACGTAGAGGAAGAACAGGAAGCTCGTGAGCCCCAAGGCCACGAACGCGAGCGCGCGCACCAAAGGGTGGGTGCGCTTGCCCTTCTTGACCTCACCTTCGTCCCATGCAGAGCTCCCATCGCGGTCGTCCAGGAGGGTAGGGCGTTTGAGAAGGCCCAAAGCCGAGGCCGCCGCGCCCGTCATGGTTCCCGCCGTCGGTGCGGAGACTCCTGCCCCGTTCGTCGTCGAGGGGATGTCGGAGGGCCCATCGGCCTCGCCGATGCCTGGCTCGAGGCGTTCGACCGATTTGTCGTCGTTCTTCGGGTTGTTCGCGCTGTCCATGCTCATCCTCTTAGGGGCTCCCGGTCGGTCCCGGGGGCCGGAACGTAACCTTAACGCTTCGCGACGGTGCCTTCGACCTCGAACGTGGCGTCGAAGAAGAGCTTGTTCTGGTAGAGCGAGCGCACCTTGAGGGAACTCACGCGCAGCATGTGCGAGGTGCTCTCGATTGCGATCACGTAGTCGGAGATCTTCTTGAGGCTCACGTTGTTCACGCGGAACTCGACTTTGGCGTTCTGGTACTTCTCCGCGAGCGGATTGCCCGCCGGCAGGTCGGTAACGGGCAGCTGTGCGGGAAAGCCGCTGGTAGCGAGTCCCAACTCCTTGGCCTTGGTCTCCAGGACGGAAATCAGGATGAGGCCCTGGTTGGCGGCCTCGAGCTTCTGTTCGAGGTCGCCGAACTTTTGCTTGTTCATGGCGTGGGCGGTTTGCGACTCGCGAAGCTTATTCGTGGCCTCGAAGGCCTCATCGAGCTTTCCCTGCAGGCTTCCGAGCGCCGCGATGTAAAGCGCCACCAGGCCGATGAGCGTGAGCACCCCGAGGGCGAAGCCCCCCGCGAGCGCAGCGGTGCGGCCTTCTGGGGGAAGCTTGAAGTAACTGTCCATAACGAATTCGAGGCGTTCGTTCTGGCGTCCGAACACCGCGGTGCGCAACGGTATCATCATCTGCTGCCAGCGACTCGGGGCAGTGTCTTGCGCGTCCATGTCGTTCTCAGCCTCCTTCCTTTAGGGTGGCCGAAACCGTGAACTTCACGATCTTGCCTTCCGAGCCCGGCTTGTTCTCCTGAGACTTGCGCTCAACCATCTGGAAGCTGGGGACGGTCTTGAGGAGCTCGAGGATCTTCTCGGATGTCGTGAACGAGTCGGTTTCGCCCTCGATAACGACTTGGTTGCCTTGCATAGAGAAGTTGGTGACGTCGATGAGCGTGTCCTTGGGGATGCTTCGCGACACCTCCTCGAGGACGCGCAGCGGCCAGGCGCTCTTGCGGCCCGCGAACTGCGCGAGGATGCCGTCGCGGTTCTTGACCTCGTCGTTGATGATCTTGAGCGCGTTATTGGAATACACCTTGAGATCCCAGCTCGTCCCGGCGGACATGTTCTTGAGGTTACGGGGCTCGGTGCCGAGGATTTGGACCACCTCTTTCTTGTACTGGTCCTTGAGCGCGTCTATCTGCTTGCCGTAGAGCCACCAACGGAGTCCGTAGCTGGCCATGAGGCACACCAACAACGATGCGACGAGCAGGCTCACGTTGGCTATCTGGCGGATGACGGCGTCGTAACTCCCCACGAGGGCGAGTTCGCCCTTGCGCAGGTTGATGGAGCTCTGGATCTTGCCCGGCACGCCGCGCAACCCCACCGCGAGGGCCTGCGCGATGGTCGGCGAGCGCGAGAGGTCCTCCTCCTCGATCTTAAGACGCGCGCTGTCGAAGGCCATGCGGCTCACGGGAATCTCGAGCATCTCTTGAAGGAACGAGGGCAAATTGGCGATGGCGGAACTGCCGCCAGTGATGACGATGCTCTCGGGAATGAGCCGCTCCTGAGCCTTGAAGGAGTGGAGAGTGCGGATGAGTTCCTTGACGAGCTCGGTGACGGCGCCGCCGAGGTGACGCGCCACGAGGAACTCGCGTTCATGTCCCGAGACAGAACGCGCGTCGGGCCTGTACTCGAGGCGGCTCACCGTGTGCTTGAGCCTCTGGGCCTCGTTGAAGCTTACGCCTAGGGCCTTTTGCAGCGAATCGGTGAAGTATCGACCGCCCATGCGAATGGTGCGCGCAGTTACGATCTTGCCGCCGTTGAAGAGAACCATGCTGGTTTTGAGGTGCCCGATGTCGATGACCAGGCGGCACTTGCCCGCGGTCTCGGGAAGCGCGCCTTTCTTGCCCGGCGTCGCGACGACCGACTCAGGAGCATCGTCGTCTTCGAATTGCATGTAGGGATACAAGTTCAGGAACGACAGGTAGTCGACGTCGATGATTTTGGGCTCGATGTCGAGTTCCTTGAGACCGTTTAGGTAGGCCTCGACGTGGTCCTTGCGGCACATGACCGCGAGCACCGAGGTCGTCCCATCCTTCACGTCGATGATCTGCTGGTCGATGACCACGTCCTCGAGCGAGAAGGGGGACGAGTTCTCGAGCTCGTTCTCCACGATCTGCTGGACCATGCGCTTCTTGACGTTCTGTAGATTCAGGACGCGCATCGAGACGAGCAAGCCCATCATCGCAGTATAGGTGCGGTCTGCGTCGATCTCGTTCTCCGCGAACAACTGCCGCACCGCGGTCATGCCGACGACGTGTTGGTCGAGGCCATCGATTTCGGGAATCACGATTTCGTAAAGCTTCGTGACCTTGTAGGTCTTGAAGGTGTTGAGGATCTCGACCGCCTTGATGGAATAGCTGCCGATGTCGAGCCCGAGGATTTTCTGCATGTGGGCGTCCCGAAAGTTGCGTTGGAATTTAACAACTTGAGTGGAGTGTAGCACCCCTTCCGGAAGGGCGCTCGCCGCCGCCCGTCAAAGCGCCGGTGGGCGGGATGTGAGCGTTTCGTTGGCAGGCCATGCCGTCGGCTGCAAGGTGGTAGGAAACAGGCCACGCCCGCGTCGACGGAGCGCGCGAGGCCAAGTCGGGAGCGGGGAAACGCGGGTGCTGACGCTGTTTGGAGCCAAAGAGTCGGAGGAGGTCGTCGTCAAGCGTGTCGGGCGCAGGCTCGACCGCTTCCTCGGCGAGTGGGAAAAGCGTGCGAGAGACAAAAGCGCTGCCGCTCTGAATGCCATTGAGCCGCAGTTCCCCGAGGCGGGCACGGCCACCGGCAACCTCGAGGAGACCTTGCCGCGCGGAGTGATGCCACCCCGTAGAGCGCCGACTCCCGAGCTGGAGTCAAGACAGGCCCCGGCCCTGACATCGCCCTTGGCACCAGCACCAGCACCAGCACCAGCACCAGCGGCCCCTCGGGCGGCGACAACGCCCTTGGTCATGCCCCCATTGCCCGACGGCATGGCTCCCGACCTGCGCCAGACCCAGAAAATCCCCATCTCCCCGCAGCTCGCCGAACAGCTTGAGTCGGCGACGCGTCGTGCGAGCGAGTTTTCAGATAAGGATGAATTCACGCAGATGAAGGCGCCTCCGTCGTTGGGAAACGTCGCAACGCAGCACGCCGTGGCTGAGTCCAACGTTGGCAAGCCAGAACTCGTCGCGATTGTGCAATCATCTCCCACGCCTTCCCCTCCGCCGCCACCGCCGCCACCGCCACCACCGCCACCACCGCCACCACCGCCACCACCGCCACCACCGCCGCCGCCACCGCCACCGCCGCCACCGCCACCGCCGCCACCGCCACCGCCGCCACCGCCGCGTCTGGCATCGACAGCCCGTTTCGAGGCGCCGGGGGCCGCACCGACCTCAGACCTCATCGAAGCTTCCGCCATCCCTGGAATAACGCCAGGAGGGTATGTCGATATTCCCCAGGACCCCGCTTCCGATATGCCCGGGGGGCAATTCTCGGAAATGCCCGCAAGCCAAATCTTTGCTCATGGACCGGTTCCTCGCGGGCAGAGCCTTCACTTGCCGTCGGTCAGTTTCCTTGGTCCCTTGCTCCATCCTGCCTTCTTGGTTTCGTTGCTCGTGACCGCAGCGGCACTCCTGTTTGCGTATCATTTCCTGGGCGGAGAAGAGTTCATACCATAAGTGGAAAATGGCGTTTTTTTAGAGATTGACCAATTCGCGCAGCCGAAAATAGGTCTTCAGAACGCCATCCCCCTTCCGATCACCTGCCATGGCACGAGTTCCAGGCAGGAGAATCCATGTCTCGAAAGAACGTCACAGGCAAAGCCAGTCTCCGTAACCGCGTCCGAGGAGCTCTCCTCGAGGGTCGCCCGGCGGATGGGGGCACGGGTCTCGCAAAAAGGCGCCTGCGTGAAGTCCGCGCGCTGCGCGAAGCGTCTTCAGGCGCTCGGATGGACCTCGCGCGCTCGCTCCGCGAAGTCAACAAACTCATATTCGTGCAGGACTTCGAGCGCGCCTCGGGGCTTCTTCGCCGATTGTCGGAGTCGCATCCGGCGGATTACGAGGTCCAGTTCAGGCGCATCGAAGTCGCCACGCGGACCGACGAACTCGAGGACGTCTGCCACGAATACACCGATCGCGCCCTTCGCAGCCCTCAGGTCCTCGCGCTTCAGCTTGCCGCATGCCTCGCGGAGATCCGATTCTTGGAGCGCTCGGACACTGACGACGCGATGGGCGATGAACTCATCAATCCTTCACTCACTTCGCGACGCGATGTGATCGGACTCTCCGCCGAGGGCGAGAGAGCTGCGGCCTCCCTCGTCTCCGGCCTCTCGCGCGACTTGCGCGCCGTTTCGTCGACCTTGGGAGCGGGTGTCCTCGTGAGAACGGCGTCTACGGGTGGATTGCTGCGAATCGCGCGCAATCCTAGCGTGGCCGATGATGCCGTTCCCGCAGAACTGCCTCCCTTGGCCGATGCTTTCGCCGACGATGCCGCGGCTGCTGCGGGCGAGGGGCGCGACGAGCGTTCCTTCGCGCCGTGCGTCGCCAATGCTCGACGCTTGTTGGCGAGCCATCCCGAGAACCACGCCGCCTGGTACGTCGCCGGATGCGCGTTTGAGTACTCCGGGGATCTCTCCCGTGCCGTGGACGCTTGGAGCAAAGCCCTGTCCCTTTCCCCGGGGTCCGTGGCCGTCCTCTCGACGCTCTCCGAGCTGCAACAGATAGGCGCGCTCTCCTCGCAAGAGAATGAAGACTACACGCAGCGATTCGAGGTCCTGGACAAGTACCTCGTGCACGGATCCTATGAGACGCACCTCGAGCTCCACAAGGAGTACCTCGCGCGCGGTGAGCACGCGCTTGCCGTGGCTGCGCTGCGCACCCTCGCCGACTGGATGCAGCGGCAGCGCGGGGAGGTCCCGCCCGAAATCGAAGCCGTTGCCCTCTTGGGGGCGATGAAAGCTTACCGACTCTCCGGGAACGCATCGGCCGCGGAAGCCTGCCGACGCGAGGCGGAGAACATCGTCATCGCAGCGAAGAAGGGTGGAGAGAGTCCGGCGCAACTCGCTTTCATGGGTCAGGCCGCGGAGGAGCACGGGCTGCCCGCGCTCGCGCGCATGTGTTACTTCGCCGTCCTGACCTCCGGCGAGACGGCCGAGGATCTCGCGGTGCGCACGGCCGCGCATTGCGTGGGAACCATGTCGAGCGCAGCGCTCAAGGAAGTCCTGCAAGTCGCCTACCAGATCCACAAGGGCCACAACGAGCTGCGCTTCTGTCAGCTCCTGTGCGCGCTCAACGTGGCCGGGGTCCCCGTGAAACGTTACATGGAGCGGCGCGCGCGGGCGCGTTCCCTGGCGGCTGGCGGTGACGCCTCGTCGGCGCTCTCCGGCCTCGAGACATGCGCCGCCGAGACCGACGAGGACGCCGAAGTGCAGATGCTACTGGGAGACGCCTTGTGGCGCCTCGGACGCCGCGACGACTCATCGCATGCATACGCGCGTATGTACTGGCTCGATTCCCTCAATCCCGACTTCGCGCTGCGTTTCGTCTCTCACCTCGTGCGCCTTGGAGAATTCTCCCGCGCCGAGCAGGTCGCCGTGCAGGCCATGGCTATCCCTTCGCTCCGGCAGGCGCAATTGGCCGAGCTGCACTGGGTACGAGCGACGAGCTTGCATTCCTTCGGCCAGCCCGAGGAAGCCCGCATCCAAATGAACAAGGCGCTAGGAGCCGATCCTTGGAACGCCGGTTACCTTACTTTGGCTCTGCGCCTCCTAGCCCCCGATCGGGGCGTGGCCCTTCCGGGAGGGGATCTGGTTTCGCGCTACGAGGATTGGGTCGACTCGCGCACGAAGGCCTTTCCGCCCGACCTCGTCGCGCCGTGGCTCGCGCGCGCGGACGCTGCCCTGCGGGCCGGATGGATCGAGTACGCTTGGACCATGGCGCGCGCGTTGTTCCTCCACGTCCATGACGACGAGGAAGTCTTGGCCTTCTTCGCCTCCGCCGGGGCGGCCTGGAATTCCAGGAACGCCACACAGCAGACCCTGCTCCTCCTTCGCCGTCGCGACTCCGACGTTTCGTTCCCGACGCTCGCTACAGTGGTGGCGCGCATCTACAGCCGCTCGGGGGAGTGGCCCCTCGTGGAGGAATGGGTGGACATCGCCATCAAGGCGGGGCTTGAGGATCGCCACATGCGCTCGCGCCTTTTCGAGGTCGAGGCGCTCGGCCTCGCTCTGCGGGGCGTCGACTTGTCGCGCGCGCAGAGCCTCGTGGAGGCGGCCATCGACGTTTACGAGGGAGAGGCGGGAGGCAAGGTGCCCGCCGCCACGGGAGTCCTCCACGGCTACATCCTCGTGGCCCAGGGGGAGCTCAAGAGCGGCATCGATCGCATGCGGATTTGCATAAAGGACAATGAGACCATCCAGAACCTCTACTTCCTTGTGAAAGGGCTGAGCCGCGCCGGACGCCTCCCCGAGGCCGAGAAGGAACACCTCGAGGTCCTGTTCCGCTCGGTGCCGGTGAACACGCTAGAGCGCAAGCTCATCGAGGAGATCCATTGCGTGGCGGGGTTGCGCAAACCGGGAAGACCCGTCAATCTTACTTGCTGACGCCTTGTTTCCTGCGCGACCCGCGGGAGTGGCGTCGTGGGCGAGCCCGTGGCCGCCCTTCCCGCACGATGCGAGGGAACGCCATGAGACTCAGGCGACGCAACGCGGAGCAGGCCACTGCTCCCGTCAAGCAAATCCGCAATCGTGTGAGTTTGTCGGCCGAGTGGTGGGACGGAAAGACGCACATCCTCATTGATATGGACGGCACGCTCATTGGCCAGCCCGGCGCCCTCTTCCACAATTTGTTCGCCTTCTTCGCCCTGCTCCGGCTTTCGAACCTCGCCAACCCGAGGCAGCTCGTGCGCGCGGTGAGGAAGACCAAAGAAATCCTCCTCTCAAGCCATGGTTTCGCGTCCAACCGCGACGCGTTCTTCGAGACCCTCGCCGACGAGCTCAAAGTCACCCGCGCGAAAGTGGAACGATTTTCCGAGAAGTTCTTCGACTCCGACTACCCATTTATCTGCCTCATCCTCCACTCCGAGCCCCACGCGCGGCGCCTCGTCGACCTCCTCCATGCCACGGGTAGGCACATCACCCTCGCGACTAACGCCGTGTTCGGTCGGCGGGAAATCGAACTCCGCTTGAAGGCTTCGGAGCTCTACTTGCACGATTTCGACCTCGTGACCTCTTGGGACGTCATGAAGTCCACGAAACCCCATTCAGACTTCTTCACCGAAACACTGCGCATGATCGCAGCTCGCCCGGAAGCCACGGTCATGATCGGCAACGACCCCTATTACGACCTGCCGGCCCATAAGCTCGGCATCACGACTCTGCTCGTGGGGCAAAAGCTTTCTATGGCCGACATCGCCGAGTCCCTCGAAGCGAGCATGGTCCGCTGAGCAGCCAAGTCCCACGGTTGGTGTGGGTTTGGCCCCGGCCTCCTGCGTCGACCAAGCTTCAAGGTAACATTCGGGCATTGTTGAGGCGCCTCACGCCCTAGCGGCAGCACTCTCAACTTTTGGAACTTTCCTGCCGATGCGTTCTTCATGGCGGCGCGAGTGCGCCCAGCCACGGGGAATCTCGCGACATCGACGGGAGCAAGAGTATGAGCAAGAAGACGATCCGCGACACCAGCGAAACCAAGGCCGGCGAAACCAAGGCCGGCAAACGCAAGGCTGTCGACGCGAGCTCCCACCGGGAGGAGTTCGTGCAGGAACAGGAAGTCGTAAGACGCCATCTGCTCGGACTCGGTGTGCCCGCAGCCGCTTCGTTGCTCTTAGCTGCTTGCGGCGGGGCCATGTTCGGCGGCTCGAAGACCAAGGGTTCCAAGAAGTCGGCGACCAATGAGGTTGGACCGGGAGAAGACAAACCCCGTCCCGCTAGCGACGAGGGAGGCGGTGCATCTCCCTCGCCTACGCCTGGTGCCAACACCTCGAGCGTCAGTGGCCCCGTGATGCGCGAGCCTTGCAAACAGACCGGCGTTGGCGAAATCAAGCTTCCTCCACTCGGATCGCCACCCTCACTCTCTGCAAACATGAAGGGTTACGGCGACGAGCTCGACGGCATGGTCGTAGTGAAGGCCACCGGCCTGCAGGCCGGAGACGTCCTGTTCCTCGTCTCCAAGATCGACGAATCCAAGGGGGCCATCCTCGCGCGCCGCAAAATCAACGGCGTCGACATCTCGCAGGGCGGTGTGATTATTTTCGACGGCCTCGCGCTCGGCGCCGGCTCGACGCTCACCACCGTGCTTTATCGTCACGAAGGCAATGCCATCAAGGAACAACTCCGCGGCAAGGATGTTCCTGTTGCCTCGCTTTGGCAGCGCCAGGTGACCGTAGGCGAGGGCAGCGGCATTGCCGCGGGGACCTACCACGTCATCGATGTGTTCTCCATTCGCGGCGCCATGGGCTACGCGCTTAAAGGCGACCATCCCAACTACTGGGACGGCTCCAATCTCACCGTGTGCATGGCTTTCGGAGCCCCCAGCTCTTCGCAAGCCTTCGGCAAGCAGGGACCCAAGGGCATTCCCACCCGCGACTATGTGCAGGCGAAGTCGGACGCCACATGGGCCGCTCCCGCCATGCCCTACGTGCCGGCGACCTATTGCGTGTGCAACGCCTTTGGTGACGTTCTCCTACCCGGCGGCTTCGCCGCGGCCGGAGCGGGCGCCATCCTGAAGGTGCACAGCACGCTCATGGTCTACGTCTACGACCCCGCGGGCGGCGGACACATCCACCGTTACTTCTTCCACATCGGCTGAGGACGAAACGGGAAGTCTGCATTCGACATAAAACGATAAACAAAAGGTAACGGGAGCTATAGAAAAATGAGCAACAAAGAACTCAAGACCATCTTCGCCCTCGAGCGCCGATCCTTCCTGAAGTGGTCGGCCGTGGCCGGAACCGCCGGCATGATGATGAACTTCGACGAGGCCATCGCCGCGGGCGAGTGCGCCACCACAATAGACCCCAAGGCTCCGGAGTCTGTGACCGCCGCCATGAACCGCGAGGGTCTGTTGGACCCCGCTTCGCTCTCCGAGGGCGTCAAGAACCGCGCGCTGGCCATCAACCGCGAGTTCTACTACTGGTTCGACGGTCCGATGGTCGACGGCATGGCCTCGGGTGGAAAGTTCCGTGGGCGCCTCGCGGTATTCCTCGACATGAAGCTCGCAGGCGGCGAGTACTTGGAGTCTTGCGTTTTTGCCGATAGCGACCGCCTCATCCTCGACGAGCGTCGCTTCCCCGGGGGGGCCAAGGGCCGCACCACGGGCAAGCCTCCGTACGTGATTTTCGACAACATCGAAGTGGGGAAGGCCGACTACCACGTTTACTTCACCATCGCCAAGGCCGGCGCCTCCTCGGTGCTCGTGTACAAGTACACCATCAAGGCCGCCGACGTGCGCATGAGCCGCTTCGACTACTCGCACCTCTCCAAAGGCGCGCAAGCCGATATCATCCCGGAGTTCCTCGCCGAGATGAAGGACGCGGGCCACTGCCTCGACGCAGGCGGCGGAATGACGAAAGACCACGGCCTCGTCACGACGCCCTACCAGCACTCCGCCGACCTGCCCCTCCACATCGTGCGGGCGCACTTCCAGTCGATGGACAACTCGGGCGCCTTCAATATCCTCATCGAGCCTATGCACGGGGATGCCAGCGCCGGACACTACATGCGTTGGTTCGCGGTTTTGGACCCGGTGGGCCGGTTCCTTGGCCTCCGCCGCCGCGACTTCAACCCCGCCATGGTCGGTCATGGGGACGCCGAGGAGAAGTTCAACGGGCGAAAGCTCTATCGCATCACCCAGGGCGTCAAGTTCAACGATGAGCTGGGCCTCAAAGCGAAGTACGATGCCAAGATCGACCCCATCGCTGGCAACGTGAACATCACCGAGTGCCCGTACGTGCAGGTGGTGACCGAGGACAAGCAGGACGCCATCGCGCGCGTCACTATTCGTCTGCGTTGAGGCCGCGGCCTGCGGCCTGGGTGAATTGATCACTCGGGCTGAACGCATTCTGATTCAGTTGCCGAAACCGGAACGGGGATCCGGCAACCGGGAACCGGGAACCGAAACCGGAACGGGGATCCGAAACCGGAACGGGGATCCGAAACCGGAACGGGGATCCGAAACCGGAACGGGGATCCGGCAACCGGGAACCGAAACCGGAACGGGGAACCGAAACAGGGAACTGAAACAGGGAACCGGCGGTCCAGGGTCCAGTCCTGATACATGGGTAACAGCGCGTAGCCCCTTAGGGGCCGGTGTTTTGGAGGAGCTTCCAGAGGCTTGCCGCGGTGGCATCGGCTGCGCGGACCGCCGCACTCACGTTGCCGTCAGCCAGCTCAAGGCAAGCTTGGCTTTCTCGCAGCGACGCAAAAGCGATGTTGTAGAAGCGTTTTTGGTCTGCCGACGTGCGCCTGCCCGAGCCTTCTGCCAAGTTGAGGACGACCGAGGAGGCCGCGCGCGAGAGCTGATCGCGTAGGTGGCCTGGAAGGCGAACAGCGCGCGCTGCGCGATGAAATTCGATAGCGAGCTGATACGTCCTGAAATTCTTTAGCATGTGGATTCCTCCTTTGGGGCGAAACACTCGCCCGCACTTGCGAGGGCGAGTGTTTCGCCCCAAAGGAGGTTCCATGCAGCATTTCAGGACGTATCAGCTTTCGCTCGAGCTCAATCGCGCCATCGCGTCCACGGCGGTTCCCGGCCACTTGCGTAGCCAGCTACTTCGCGCGGCCTCTTCCATCAGCCTGAATTTGGCGGAAGGGTATGGACGTTTGTCGAAGGCAGACCAAAAACGATTCTACCGCATAGCATTGGGTTCCTTGCGGGAAGTGCAAGCGTGTCTCGAGCTGGCAAACGATGGTGCGCGTGGCACGGCCATGGAACTCGCGGACCACGTAGCGGCGAGCTTGTGGAAGCTCGTCCACTCGGGCTGAGGCTCCTGGCCTGTTTCGCTGGCGATGGGCGGCGCGCAGGCATCCGGTTGAGGGGCGCCGGCGATGACTATCGACCGGTCCTCGCCGTGAGATAAGGTTCCGCTAGGAGCAAGGCGAGCGCCGCAAGGGCGTGTTGGATGCGCCCGGTTCGCGCCATTTCCAGCGCCTCGGCCACGGGGAACGCCCGCAAGCGGATGCGCTCGAAGGGGTCGAAGTGATCGGTCGGGCGATCGAGGGGTTGGCAGTCGAACGCCACGAAGAACTGGATGCGGTTGTTCTGGAGGGCGGGGTTAGGCAGGAAGCCGGAAAGAGCGAGGATGCGCGCGCTCGTGAGCCCCGTTTCCTCCTGGAGTTCGCGCAGCGCCGAAAGGGTCGTGTCCTTCTCTCCGGGATCCACGGCCCCGCCGGGGGTTTCCAGAGTCACCGTATCGGTGCCGAATCGGTGCTGCTCTATGAGCACGATTTCGCCGCTTGCGGTCACGGGCACGACGTTCACCCAGTTCGCGCAACGGAACACGTACATGGGACGCGCGTGGGCATCGTCGTCGGTGCGAGCAATCCGGCTCTGCACCTTGAAGACCGGGCAGGTGAACTCGTCGCGAGGTGGCTCAAGTCGGAAGCGGGGCAGGTCGCCCTTCTCGGGGTCGCCATCGAAAAAAACCGTCATGGGGGCATCCTCCTTGCGCAGCTTACCCTCTCCTGAGTACAAGCGCATAAACCTTAGCGCCAGTGGAGGCACCCATGGCCCTCGTCTCTCTACGTCAGCTCCTCGATCACGCCGCTGAGAATACTTACGGTGTGGCCGCCTTCAATGTGAATAACCTTGAGCAAATCCAGGCCATCATGGAGGCCGCGCGGGAAACCCAGAGCCCCGTCATCATACAAGCCTCCCGCGGCGCGCGCGCGTACACCAACGACGTGTTCCTCAAACACCTCATGTTCGCCGCCGTGGAAATCTACCCCGAAATACCCGTGGTGGTGCACCAGGATCATGGCAACAGCCTTGCCACCTGCTTGTCCGCAATCCGGCACGGCTTCACGAGCGTCATGATGGACGGCTCCCTGAAGGAGGACGGCAAGACTCCGGCCGACTTCGAGTACAACGCCCGCGTCACGCGCGAGGTTTGTCGCGTGGCCCACTGCATGGGCATCTCGGTGGAAGGCGAAATCGGCGTGCTCGGCTCGCTGGAAACGGGCATGGGCGAGAAGGAAGATGGACACGGCTTCGAAGGAAAGCTCGACCATTCGCAGTTGGTCACCGACCCCGACGAAGCCGTGCGCTTCGTAGAGGAAACCAAGGTCGATGCCCTGGCCATCGCCATTGGCACCTCGCACGGCGCCTATAAGTTCACGCGCAAGCCCGACGGCGGTATCTTGAACATCGCACGCATCCGCGAAATCCATAAGCGTCTTCCCAACACGCATCTGGTGATGCACGGCTCGAGTTCCGTGCCGCAGGACCTGCAGGATGAGTTCCGCAAATACGGCGGCGACATGAAGCAAACCTGGGGAGTCCCCGTGGAGGAAATCCAGGAAGGCATCCGCAACGGAGTGCGGAAAATCAACGTCGACACCGATAACCGCATAGCCATGACCGTTGCCATCCGGAAGATTCTCAACGACAAACCCTCGGAGTTCGACCTGCGCAAGATCATGCAACCCGCACGTGAGGCCATGAAGAAGGTGGTCGCCGAGCGCATGGTGCAGTTCGGACAGGCGGGCCAGGCCACCAAAATCAAGCCTATGCCGCTCGATCAGATGGCGAAGAAGTACCTCTGAGCCGGAGCGTGCCCGTGAACCTGTATGCCGCCTGGTTCGTGGCCCTCGTGGCTACGACGGGCAGTCTGTTTTTCAGCGAAGTCATGAAGCTGCCGCCCTGCGTGCTCTGCTGGTACCAGCGTATCGCCATGTATCCACTTGTCGCCATCCTAGCCACGGGCATCCTGCGACGCGATGCCGGCGTGCGCGCCTACGCTTTGCCTTTCGCGACAATCGGACTCGCCATCGCCGCGTACCACAACCTCCTCTATTACGGCATCATTCCTGAAAGCATTACGCCTTGCACATCGGGCGTTTCGTGCACGTCGCGCCAAATCCAGTGGGCCGGGTTCATTACCATCCCGCTGTTGTCGCTTACGGCCTTCGCCTCCGTCGTCGTTTGCCTCCTCATTCCTTCGTCACGGAGATCAGCATGAAAAAGGAAGTCCGTATCCTCGTCGGGCTGCTCGCCCTGGTTGGGGTGGGTCTCGGACTAGCTGCCTATATGTACGGCAAATCCGCCTCGAGTGAAGCGACCTCGGGCCTGAAGCCCGGGCAAACCGGCGGTGTTGCGGGAGTCATGACGTTTCGCGACGAACTCATTCGTCCCGACAGCCACGCTCTCGGGCCTGAGAACGCCGCGCTCACGGTGGTCGAGTTCCTCGATCCGGAGTGCGAGTCGTGCAAGGCCTTCCATCCCACAATAAAGCGGTGGCTCGAGGAGAACCAAGGCAAGGTGCGTTTCGTGGTCCGTTACATGCCGTTCCACAGCAGTTCGCGCATGGCTGTGGCGGCACTCGAGTCGGCGGCCCTTCAAGGGAAGTACTGGGAGATGCTCGACCTCCTGTTCGCCATGGCCGACGAATGGGGTCACCAGCCGGAGCCTCGTGCCGATCTGTTTGAGAAGTACGCGGGCTCTTTAGGGCTCGACGTTGCGAAGTTCACAACCGACCTCGCCGATCCCCGCTGGGCTACGCTAGCGGAACGAGACATGGCCGATGGCCAGGCCATGGGCGTGCGAGGAACTCCTACGGTGTTCTTCAACGGTGAAGTCTTGCGCGATCTCAGCCTCGAGGGTTTGCGTGCGCAGGGAACCGCCATGCTTGGTGCCTCGGCGCCTTAAGGTGCTGCGGCCGGCCCTTACGAGCGCTTGCAACCCAAGGGCCGGCACACCACATGAAGGTCGTTGGCGAGGAGCTTCAAAGGGGTGGGCAGAGCCTTCCACTCCTTCGCGTTCGCCTGCGGAAGGCCGTCCGTTTGCGCCTCCTGGACGTCGCGAAGGCCCCTCTCGCGGATGCAAACGCGGCGCATTTTGGAGAGGCTTCCGGGGAGAAGCATGCGCTTCCTGAGTCCCATTTTGAAGTGGAATGGCGAAAGCGACTCGACTGCGAACCCGGTTCGCGTCAAGAGGTCGCGCAGACCCCGGACGCCAAAGAAACAGACGTGCCCCTCGTTGAACGTCCCCACTTCTTCGCATCCGAGTTCCCGCAGGCGTAAGGAGGGATAGATGTCTGTGGGACCGTGGGGCACGTTGAGTATTAATTTTCCCTGGGGGTGAAGCAATTCCCGGATACGATCGAGAAAACGGGAAGGGTCGGGTTCGTGCTCGAGAACGTTGTTCGCGAGGATGAGGTCGAACTTGCCCAAGTCATCGCAATCGTAGAGGAGGCCGCTCACGACTTCGAGCCCTCGTTCGCGGCAGCGTCGCGCGGCGTCCTCGTCGAACTCGGTCCCCACGACCGTCCAGCCGCATGCATCGCGAAAGCCCTCCATCATGCTCCCGAGCGAACATCCCACGTCGAGGAAACGACCCGACGACCCGGGAACGGCGAAACGCCTGGCCAGGAGGGCTCCGCGTTCCTTGTTCTTCCCGTGGGTTCTCACAAAGTCCTCACGGTAGGCGCCGCGGTAGCACGTTGCGATTTTCGCGGAGGTCGGTGGGGGCACGAAATACGCGCTGTCGCAATGACTGCAGCGCACGAGCTGCTTGCGCACCGTGGGAGACAAATACAACGAGGTCAGGGGTGACTCTCCGGAAGGGCGATCGCAGATTCGGCAGGTCATGGCTTTCTCGCTCGCGGGCATGAATGACCCCGCAACTCTAGTCGCAAGCGTCGGCACGCGCAAAGACGCCCCCACAGCGATCTCCGACGAGCGATCATTCTACCGTCACGAAGTCGATTTCGGAGCGAGCTGCATCGCTCACGCCAAAGTGCCGCCAGGTTCCCAAGACGGGATGACGATAGGAATCCATGAGGCTGCGCAGGTTGGCGTCTCCCCCCTCGGAGGCATCGAGCGCTCGGTGCAAGGAAAGAGCCGACTTCAGATCCGCTTGGACCAAGGGATGCCTTTCCACCGCGTTCTCCGGCACCCCCTCGGCCTGAAGAATGAGCATGCGAGCGCGTGCCTTCCACAGGTGCGCGAGCGAAAAGTCGTAGGCGTGGAGCTGTGACGCGGGACCCACGCGTCCCGCCCGTGCCCCCCCTGCCCCCCCGGCCCCCCCGGGGGTGCGGGGCCCCCCCCGCGCGGG
>JBIKVI010000065.1:0-17710 GCA_044356935.1 Silvanigrellaceae bacterium
CAGCACGGGAGTCGAGTCGATGCGGCCGGTGAACGTCCCACGTGTCGCCTGCACCGAGAGGCTCGCCAGTCGGCCGTTTCTCGAGCGCGCGTCAAGGCGCGTGCGCGCGCGCGCCCCCTGCTTCCACGCCGTCGTTTCACCGTCGTCTTCGACGATTTCAAAGTTCGAAGTTGCGTCGCCCTCCGGTGGGAACGCCCTGATGAGGAGGCCCTGACGCGCGAGGATGTCCGGTGCGCCATCGAGGCCAATGCCCTCGGTCATGGGGATGAGCGATCCCGCGCGAGCGAAGAGCGGTAAGCCGAAGTTCCCATCTTGGTCGACGGCGGGCACGTCGTCGATCCAGCCGCCGCGCGTCGCCATGCGGCGTCCCGTGCGGAACTCGAACCAGGCTGCGTCGGGCAGGTACACCGATCGGGAAGCGCCCGAGTAATCGGCCACCAACGCGGCCATGAGCCCCGGGCCGATCATTTTTTGATGGCCCATGCGCGCCACAGTCGCGTCCGCTGGGAAGGCGAGGACGGGCGGATACACCACGGGCATCCCCTTGTCGGCGGCGGAGTGAGCCAGTGAATAATAGTAAGGGAACAGTGCGTAGCGCAGCCGCGCGTTGGAACGGTTGCTCGGAACGTGGCCGATGGCGTGGGGCGAGGTTTCGTGGGAGTTGTCGGTATTCCAGGCGTGCGGACGTAACGGGAGATCGAACAGGGCGCTTTGCGCGAACCACTGCGTGTAGAGCGCTCCCACGTCGCCATCGAGAGACCAGCGGTGGAAGCCACCGACGTCGGAGCCGTACCAATCGATGCCCGCGAAAGTCATGTGCGACTGCGCCGCGGCCTGCGCCTTGAGGGCGCCGAGGTTGGCCCCAATGTCGCCCGACCAGAGAGCGGCCCCCGTTCGGCCTATGCCTGCGGTTCCCGCGCGTGTGAGGATGAACGGGCGGCGATCGCTCCTGTCGCGAGCGTAGCCGCGCGAAATGCTTTCGGCCCAAAGGAGCCCGTAGAGATTGTGGACGTCCGCGTGGCGGAAGAGTTGTTGAGCCGGGAATCCTCGGTACCATCCACCCGCGTCGTACATCTCGGGTTCGCCAAGGTCGGTCCAGTGACCGAGGACGCCCATGCGGGCCAGCGGTGCGCGCTTGAGATCGTGCCAGTAGTCGCCTGCCTCCGGCGAAGACCAGTCGATCATGCCACCTTTGCCCCACCAGGGATTCGCGGTGAGGTAGGAAGGTTCGCAACCTTGGCATCGCTTGACGAGGAAGCCTCGCGCGGCGAGGTCGACGTGCTCGCTAAGACGCGCGTCAACGTAGCTCTCTTCGATGAGCATGAGGCCCGCTCCGGCTTCGGCGAGCCTGGCCACATTGCGTGCCGCGTCCGGGAAAGCGGGCTCGTGGAAGCTGAGGCGCCCCATTCGTGCATTGGGACCGTTGAACTCGCCGCCAAACCACTGGAGGTCGAGCACGAAGCCGTCATGTGGCACGCCTTGCGACAAGAGGCCAAGCCGAACGCGCTCAATCTCGTCCCAAGAGTCGTAACCGAACTCGGAGACCCAAAGGCCGAACATCTTGCGGGGCGGCACAGGCGAACGTCCTACGACATCCAAATAGGATGCCCGCGCGTCGAGGAGATTGGGCTCGCCGAAAATGAAGTAGCGCAAGGCATCGCCGAAAGCCTCAGCGCGCCAGGGGTTTCCGGTGAAGTCCCAGCGCTGTCGATAGACGTTGTCGAAGAACAGCCCAAATCCAGTCGCGTCGTTGCGAAGCACGAACGCCGCCGGGATCTGCAGGAAGCTGTTTGCGCCGCCGGAAAAGCCGCGCAGCTCATTGCCGAAGGGGCCCGGCTCGAGGACGCGGCCCTGGAGATCGCCGTCGGATGTTTCAGGATTGGCGAAGTGTTGACCGAGGCCATAGGCGGCGCGCACATCGGGAACCGCGAACGTGAGCTCCTTCCAGTCGGAATTCATCCTCTGTGGACAAACTCGTGTGAGGAGTGGGCTGGCGGTTCCGTCGCCACCACCCAATCCCACTCCATCGTCGTCTCTGGAATCCGCGGGTGGGCGACGACGGGTCTCAACGCACAGCGTCGACGGTTCAAGGATCACCTCAAGGGCCGACGTTGCCAAGATGACACGGCCCGCCTCCACCCTACGGGTGCTGGCGGCAGGTCCCGAAAACTCCCCTTTACCGACCATGGGTGTGACGTTGATTTGTCGAGCGTTTTTTGGGGGGAGGCCAAAAGCCGTTTCCACGTGGACGAGGGTGTTGCCGAGGAGAGACACCCGAGCGTAGCCAAAGGAGTTCGTAAGAGTCTCCTGAGGAATGCTGCTTGGAAGTGCAATTGTACTGAAGAGGCTGGATGAGGCTGGTTGCTGACGTGCGCAACCCGAAGTTAGAGTCACGAAAAAACAGAGAAAGAGACAAATCGTTTTGGCTGGCTTGAAAATTATTTTAAAAATATGCAAATTCTGAGTGTTATCGTTCAGCCACCTGGCCAACAAATGTTTGAGGCACATGTCGAGGTTGTACCTGTTGCACTCCTGTGACATGTTTTGGTCTGCTCGAAGTGTCATGAAGACCTTCCCACGTGAGGATTGGCGAGCGTGAAAGAACGAAAAACGAAGCGCAGCGTGACGTTGATTGGAACCGTCAGCCTCGGCGCTCTTGCGCCTTGGACGTTCGGTCCCACGAACGCCCTCCCACCATTGCCCTCCCTTTTGCAACCCGCCCCAGCAATGGCGTGGACCAACGGTCTTCCTGGCGACCGGGCACTTTACCTCAGGGGGAGCTTCAACGCCTGGCGTGACGTGTCGCCGTTCACCCGTCTGCCTCAAGGCGTCTTGGAGGTGGCGGTCACTCTCCCGTCCGGGCGGCATGAGTTCAAGGTTGCCGATTCTGGCTGGCAGTCCATTTTCACCGTCGACCCAGCGGAGTCACGCTGGCTGTTGGTGGGCGAACCGAGCAATCTTGTCCGTTCGGCTGGATCCGGAGACAACGGGGTTGTCGAGGTCCGCGTGCCGGGCAGCTACATCTTCAGAATCTCCGACATTCCCGGACGCGGTCCGCGCATTGAAGTGTCCTTCGGAGGTCCTGCGCCCCGCGTCGCCCTTCCCTTCGAGCCTTCGGCGCAGAGGGAGTACCTTGGCTTCCGCGCGGCAGTCCGCGTTGAGGAGGCAGGCGAGGGATTGCGCCGTTATGATCTCTTTTCCGACGCGCCCCAGCGCGAACAGGATACGCCCGCACGCACATCCGTCTCGGAGCGGCCAGGCGACCCGCGCCTGCGAAGCGGCAATCCGATGTTCGATGCTCTCTTCGGTCTGGCCGTGCGTGAAGTCGCCCAGAGCGAAACCCAGAGCATCCGCGACGGCGCTTTCAATCGTGGGGGAGGCATTCCCTGCGACTGTTTCGTAACCGGAGAGAAGTGGGGCTACGTGTGGACCCGCGACACCGCTTACGCCACCGACCTCGGGTTGGGATGGATTGCCCCCGATCGCGCCTGGAATTCTCTGGCCTTTAAGCTGTCTCCGCTCAGGTACGGCTCGCCGGCGGGCGCAGGTGGCACCGAAATCGTGCAGGACACGGGCACGGGAGGGAGCTGGCCCATCAGTACCGATCGGGTGACGTGGGCCCTTGGCGCCGACGCCGCCTTCGACGGCATGCCGCTTGGCGACGTGCGCCGGGATCGCCTCGGCCGCGCATACGAGGGCTTGCGCAATACACTGGAACGCGATCGAGCCGACATCTTCGATACCCGCGACGGCCTTTATCGTGGCGAGCAGAGCTTCCTCGACTGGCGTGAACAGAGCTATCCTCTTTGGACGCGCGCCTATGTCACCGCCATCGCCGACGGAAAGGCTCTTTCCACGAACGTGACCCACTACGCTTCGCTGCGCGCAGCCGCAGTTTGGGCCAGGGAAGTGGGCGACGCGAGAGCTGCCTTGCGTTACGACGGCTGGGCGGAAACGCTCAAGGGATCCATCCGCAAGCATTTCTACGATGCGTCGCGCGTTCAATTGGCTTCGTTGCGCCTGGGCGCGGCCTATCCGCTGACCCTCGCCGACAGGCAAGATCTCCTCGGCCTGTCGCTTGCCGTCGTCGAAGGCATCTTCGATGCGGAGGAGGCGCGTGCGCTCCTGAGTCGCTACCCGGTTACTGAGGCTGGCTCGCCGGTGGTGTGGCCACAGAGCGCCGAAGTGCCCGTCTACCACAATCGCGCTATTTGGCCCTTCGTGTCGGCCTACGCCGCGCGCGCGGGCGCTGCCGCGCGCCACGCCCCCTTCACCGCGCTCCAAATCGAAAGCGTCGTGCGTGCCGCCGCGCTCCACCTGTCGAACATGGAGAACCTCGAATTCACCACGGGCCTCGCAGAGTATTTCGACGGGCCGTTCACTGGCCCGGTCATCAACTCGCGTCGCCAATTGTGGAGCGTGGCAGGCTTCCTTTCCATCGTGCGCGACACACTCATGGGAGTGCGCGTGGAGGGCGATGCCGTCGTTTTCCGCCCGTTCGTTCCTGCTTCCTTCGCCCGTCGTTACGTTTCCAGCTCGGGTCGCCTCGCTATCGAGTCGCTGCCCCTGCGCGGCAAACGCGTTGACGTGTCGCTCGTCCTTCCCGGCGAGAGGTCCGACAGCGAGTCCTCGGCTTACGACGAGGTCGTCGACATCCTTGTCGACGGCACTTCGCGCGGACGCGGGGCCCTCGCTCTTTCGTCACTCGACGATGGCGCCCGCGTGGAGGTCATCCTAGGGCGCGCACGAGCCGCTGGCGGGAACCTTCGCGAGATCCGCACTGCCAATCCGTTCCAGCCTACGGCACGGGAGCGCGAGGAGCAGATGTCACCTTACACGCCCTATCTCAGTGCGACGTCCGAGCCCGGTGGTCTAGTCCGGCTTCGTCTCGACACGCGCGGGGCGCGGGACACGCGCTGGGAGCTCTATCGGAATGGGCGCCTGCTTCGTGGTGCACTCGACGGTGCCGAGTACGTCGATAGCGATGGCGCCGCGATGCCAGGTCGCCGTTGTTACGTTGCTGTGTTGCGCCACGCGCGAACGGGGCTTCCATCGCAACCCACCGGTGAGACTTGCGTTTACGTGGGTCGGGGTATCTCGCAGGGCGAGCGAGGCTTCGGAGTCGTGGAACAGGTCGATCGCCTGGAAAACTTCAATTACGCCCCTGAACGCTCAGCCGCCTTTCTCTTGACGCTCGAATACTCGAACTCCTTCGGCCTCGTCTCCACCGGAATCACCGCCGCGACGCGGCGCGTGAGAATCACGCGCGACGACGGAGTGGACGTGGCTTCGGGCGTGGTGGCCATGCCGCACCTTGCCCGGTGGGACACCAGAGCCTTCTCCAGCGGCCTTGTCGTTAAATTGGAGGCGGGGCGTTCGTACCGCGTTTTGTTGGAGGACTCCTTCAACATGTCCTACCTCTCGCACTACGTGCTTTTCGATGGCGCCGGTGGCCGTGAGGGGCCCCTCAATCAGGCAAACATTCATAACGTGGTGCTTTCGCCCCTCGAGAACGATTTGTAATTATGAGGGGAATCAGGAATTCCCAAGTTCCTTGACCCGGGTCCGACACCTCCTTCAGCGGAAGGTGAGGGCCATCCGCGCCGGAGCGTAGAGGACACTCGTACCGGCGCCCAGCGGCCCCTCCGCCATCGGAGGCGAGTCATGTCGTCGTTCTCGCGTGTTCCTTTGCGTTGGCGTTGGGCCGGCGCGGGTTTCGTCATGGCAATCGGCGTATCGTATGCGGTGCGCGATCTTCTGCCCTCGCCCTTGGCATCGCAATCGATGACGGTGGGTCCGCATCCGGAGTCCCCAACGGGAGCCGAGACGTGGGTTGAGCCCGGTGCGCGTCCTGGTCCCGCGCCAAGATCGCCCGTGGCACCCATCGCCCGTTCTGCTGCTCTGGAAACACCCGCTTCCCTCGGGGAAACCGAGGTCGCCCGAGCAGACGTGCAAACGGATCCGCCGCCTGCCCGCGGGGAGGGGCTTGCCGAGACCACCACCGCGCAGCGCGTGGCAATCGCCGATAGGGCGCTGACCCGCCAAGTGGAGGTACGTCCGCTCGTGGGCGAGAGGTCCGAGAGGTCCGAGGGATCCGCGATGACACAGGACCGTAAGGCCACTGGCTCCGCCGAGGACTCCACCGAGGCCCTCTTGTCGCTCCTCCGATCGGTGAACACCAAGATCCTTGGCGACGTCCCTCGGACTCGCGCCACGGAAATGGAACCCGATGCTCGCATCAAAAAAAGGCCTTCCGCCGCGAGGACGCCCGAGCTCGCGGAGATGGAGCGCGAATGCAGGAGGGCGAGTCTTCTCGACTCCATGCCTCCATCCTATTGCAATTGCGACGTGGGCGAGTTCGAGCAAATGGAATGCAGCGTGTCGGCGGCGCTCGCGAAAAACTGAGGCCACGGATATCCTCGACGATGCGCTTTTTGGATGAGAGCGCGCGCGAGGGCAGGCATGGATCGAATGGGCTCTCGGAACGACGGCTCGCGCAAAGGTAGCTCTCGCATCGGGAGGGTGTGGGATGCCTTAGGTTTGTGCATCTTCCTGTGCGGAGCGGTCGCGTGCAAGAACCCCACCCTCGCCGGCGCGGGCCCAGCACCGGTGGGCACGCGCGAGGGAGAGGTTCCAAGGGCATCGGGTTCCCCGGGCATCCCTCCGGCCATCGGTTCTCCCCCAGCGTCGGGTGCTCCCCCGCCCGCCGCCAACGCGCCTGCAGGCAACGCGGGCGGGCGCACGCTCCCTCCCGCGCCGTCGGGCTGGACGACTGTTTCTGCTAGCCCATCGCTCGACGTGTTGCATAAACAGGGCGGAGGAGTGCGGGCTTGGGTGGCGAGGGTCGCGTTGGGGGTGCACCGCGTGGCACTGGTCCACGTGGGCGGTGGCGGGCTCAAGGTGACGAGCGCGCTCACGCAGGGCTGTCGCGCGGGAATCAACGCAGGTTACTTTAGTGGGTCGCAGTCCATGAGCCTTCTGGTGGAAGGGGGACGCGTCGTTGCACCGGGCATCACCTCGCTCACGCGATCGGGTGGAACCAAGCGTCCGACGCGCGCGGCGTTGGGCCTGAGCAACCGCGCGGAAGTCGCGTGGGCGGTTCCCGGTGGCGCGGGAGTCCTGCGGTTCGACGCCCCCCGAGACCCGTCGGTGGCCACGCACGCGGGTGGAGTGCTGTGGTCGGCTCCCACCATCATCGGGGGAGGCCCCATGCTCCTTGCAGGCGGAGCGTCAAAGGTCACATGGCGTGAGGAGCTTTTCGATGATGCCAGCGGCATAAAACCCGAATCGCGCCAGCCCCGCACCGCCGTGGGCGTCGATGCTCAAGGTGGCGTCTTGTTCCTCTTGGTGGCCGACGGCCGTAAAATCCTGACCCCCGGGCTCACCCTCGCCCAAACGGCTTCTCTTCTCCAGGAGGTCGGAGCGAGGCAAGGCATAAACTTCGACGGCGGAGGGAGTTCGACATTCGCGTTCGAGGGACGTGTCCTCAACGCACCCTCCGATGGCCGGGAGCGGCCCGTGTACTCCGCGCTCTGCGTCCGGTAGCGTGCGCTCCCACGATGCTTTCGCTTCGCATTCCCGATGGAGGTTCCTATGTCCTCGCAGCGCGTCCGCACTCGACCACCCGTAGCCAGCGTATCCTTCGAGGCGCGCGCGTTCCCCCTCGCGTTCCCTTTTGCTATCACGGGCAGCCGCCAAGAGGAGGCCGCGTGCGTGTTCGTGCGGGTCACCGATGAAGAAGGTAACGAGGGCTGGGGCGAGGCAAGTCCCCTGCCGGTCGTCACGGGCGACAGCGTCCCCTCGGCTCTCGCGTTCCTTTCCGCCCACGGACCCGAGCTCGTGGGCCTCGACGTCGACGCCGCAGCCCACACGGTACATGCGAGGCTGCGTCCCGCCCACCATGCCCATGCGACATCAGCACTTTGCGCCCTCGAAGCGGCCTGCCTGGATCTCAAGGCGCGTCGGCTCGGCGTTCCCTTGCGGAGCGTCTTGCATACCGGAGTCCTCGAACACGTGGAAACCGACATAACCGTGCCCGCGCTCAGCGTCGATGAGCTCGCCGCGTTCTGGCCGCATTTCGAACACCATGGCTTCCGCGTGCACAAGGTTAAGGTAACTGGCGCGTCGCGCGACGACGATCTCCAGCGCGCCATGGAGGCGGCGGCACGCCTCCCGACCGGAGGCTCGCTTGTGCTCGACGGCAACCAAGGATTCGACGTCGACGGAGCGTTGGCGCTCGTCGACGACCTAGGCGAGCGAGGTGTGGCCGTGCGTTTTTTCGAGCAGCCCCTGCCCCGCGACGACGCCAGGGGTTTGCGCGCTTTGATGGATCGATGTCCGGTACCGGTGTGCCTCGACGAATCGGTGAGATCGGTGGTGGAGCTTACCCAACACCTGGCCTTGTCGAGGCGTTTCCTCGTCAACCTCAAAATCATGAAGTCGGGAGTGCAAGAGTGCCTTGCCATGGGGCTCGTAGCGCGCGCTCACGGAGTTGGCCTCATGATCGGTGGCATGATGGAAACCGACTTGGCCATGGCTTGCTCGTTGCAGCTGTGCGCCGCGCTTGGTGGGGTCGACGTGTGCGACCTCGACACTCCCTTCTATCTGAGAGAGCAGGCGTGCAATGGGTCACCATGGAGCGAGGCGAGTGCATTTCTCCGCGTTCCAACCGGGGCGGGGGTCGGTCTGCGCCCTCGGTCGTTCGGGGGGCAGGACATCGAAACGATCGGGATTTTCCCGCCTTCGCTAACGTCCCGCGGTCAGACTGGTTTTCAGGTCGACTGAAGTTTCTTCTTGCGGCCGACGATGCGGTCAATGGACCTGAAAGCACCTCGCTTCGGACCGCACTAGAGGAAAAGTCGCATGCCGAGGAAAAACGTCGTCGCACGTCGCAAGACGAGCGCTAGAGGGAAGTTCGTCGCGCTCATCGTGGGGCTCCTCTGGTCGTTCGCCGCCGTGGGATGCGGTTCGGGTGAGCCGCCCGCGAAAACGGTGAAGAAAGTCCCAGCGGAGGCCAAAGCGTCCGACGATCTCGACACCGCGGCGGCACCGGCGGTTGGCGCGCGCTCCGACGGCGAAGCCAAAGGCGCCTGCCGCGAGCAAGGTCAGGTCCTCGACGCGCGGGTGCGCTTCAAGGAGTCCGCTCCCGCGGCCGGCATCCCTTGCGAGACCGAGGAACAGAAGCTCACCTGCTCGTCGGCGCTCGCAGCCACGTGGACAGGAACCTTCTCCGCGGAGGCGTGCGTTTCCCCCACGCCCATTCCTGGTACGGGCGCTTTGCCGCAGGTCGTGACCATCGAACACCGCACCGCCTACGAGGCCGAGACGGCCGACTACGGCAAGAGCTGCAAGAGCGAAAAACAGCAACGGAGGGTGATCGACGGCGTTCCGGAAGTCTGGAGTGGAACCTTCGTGTTTGAGGAATGCCGCGTGGGGTTGCCCCTCGCATGCGTCGACCTCGAGCATGCCCAGTACCGGCTGCGCACACGTTACAAGGACAAGCAGGTGGCAGCGGGGCTCAGCTGCGTTGCCGAGGTCCAGAAGCAGGAATGCCGCAACGGCGAACTCGTCGCGTGGACAGGCGACTTCGCCAACGAAGCCTGCACCGTATCTGGACGCAAATCGTGCGGCACGGTTCCGCACGACGGAAAGGAAACGCGAGTGCGCTTCCAGACGGCGCAGGTGGCCTTCGGGGGGACGTGCCGATCCGAGGAGCAGACGCGCTCCTGCAATGATGGCGCGCTTGGCGGATGGAGCGGGAGTTTCGGCTTCGACAAGTGTGAGGCGGCAGCGCCGCGCGCTTGCGGCGCGCTGGCCCACGGGCAGTCGGAGATCCGGCAGCGCTTCGAGACGACCACGGTTCCGTTCGGCGAGTCGTGCCGTAAAGAAACACAGACGCGCGCCTGCGAGGACGGCACGCTGACGTCGTGGTCGGGTACCTATGGCTCCGTTTCTTGCAGCAATGAGGCTCCCAAAGCATGCGGAGCGACGGGCCACAACCAGTTCGAGCTCAGGACCCGCTACAAGAGCGCCTCCGTTTCGTTCGGACAGCTCTGCCAGGAGGAGGTCCAGAAGCGCCTGTGCGACAACGGCTCGCTCGGGGCCTGGGACGGAGCCGGAGCCTTTGGATTTGACTCTTGCAGCGTTGCCCAGGCAGCGTCGTGCGGACCGACACCCCATGGCGGCAACGAAACTCGCGTGCGATTCCAATCGGCGAGCGTGCCCTTTGGCGAGACGTGCCGAAGCGAACAGCAGACCCGCGCATGCTCCAATGGCGGACTTTCGGGTTGGAGCGGGACGTACGGCTTCGAATCCTGCCAGGCTGCGGCTCCAGCCGATTGCGGCGGCATCAAGCATAGCCAATCGGAAACGCGCTTGCGGTATCAGGCGAACACGGTGCCCGCGGGTCAAGTGTGCGTCTCCGAGAACCAGGTGCGCTCGTGCGCCAACGGATCGCTTTCCGGATGGTCGGGAACATTCGGATTCGACGCTTGCGCAGTCAGCGTGCCGACGCCCGAGCCGACGCCCGAGCCGACGCCCGAGCCGACGCCCGAGCCGACGCCCGAGCCGACGCCTGAGCCGACGCCGGTGACGGAAGTGATGCCTTAAAGTCGTCATGCATCCTGGTTGCCGATGCGGACTACATTCTGCACAATCTGGGGCCATCGGAGGGCCCCAATGACCCGAGAGAAGCCAACTGCCGCCCCTCGACTCGCGCAGGAGTTCGATAGCCTCGCCGCTTTCCTCGAGTACAAGCTCGGTGAACGCAAGGCGCGAGCCGCCGGCCTGACGTTGCGGCAGTTCGCGCGAGCGTGCGGCTTCAAGTCGCCCGCCATGGTCAGCATGATGGTCAACGGAACACGGCTGCCAAGCGTCGGCACGGTTGAAATCATGGCACGCGTGCTCAAGATTTCCGACGACGAACTCTCGTACCTGCGGCACTTGCTCGCCTTCGAGCGCGCGGAGTCCGACGAGGAGCGTGAGATTTACCGTGGCAAGCTGGCATACGCGCGCGCTTCGATGACCGTGCGTTCCTATGCGGAGGACTCGCTTCTTGGCGCGGGCCATTGGTATTTTCCGGTGCTCATCGAACTCGTCGGCCAGCGGGACTTCAAGGAGGATCCTGTGGAGATTTCCGCGCGTCTGCGCGATCGCGTCGACCCGGCGACGGTGCAGGCCGCCCTCGCGTTCCTCCTGGAGAAGGGCGTCTTCGAACGGGATGAACAAGGACATCTTGTTCGCGGATCCCGCGACCTCGAATGGCCCGGTGGGAGCGGCAGTGCGGCCGTGCGCAAGTACCACTGTGAGATGCTCGGTCTTGCAGCGGATTCGCTGGATCTTCCCGTGGGCGATCGCTTCGTATCCGGGTTGACGCTCACTCTCGATGCTGCAGGCTACGAAATCCTTACATCCGAAGTTACTCGCTTCCTGCGCGAACTTATGTTGCGCGCTGATGTCCCCACCGGGGACAGTGTCTTCCAACTCCAGGTACAAATGTTTCCACTCACGCGCAAAGTGCCTTGATGCGAAGAGCCCGGCGTCGTAAATAGCGAGGACACGTTCTAGAGAGAGGTGTTCTATGTTCACGAGAAAGTCACAGACTTCCGCTTGCACGGCTCGCGCGTCCACCTGGGTACTCTCGCTTGTCGTTGGAGCGTCCATCGGTCTTCCGCCAGCAGTCGCGCGAGCCGGCGTGCTCATCGGCAATGGCGGAGATGCCGTTGTGTGTCCAGCCAAGCCCGGCCAGCCCAGCGCGCAGCCTCGCTTGCTCGATCTCTTCGAACTCGAACGCCTCTCCGGACGCGGATCGGATCTGGGCCCTGGGAGCGCCGATGCTTTGCTCGGCCGCGCCATCGATCGCATCTCGGTGCTCGACGCCACTCTCGGCGAGGGAATGAAGGATGGAGCGCAGGGCTTCAACGCCAAGTTGCAATTCGTTTCCTCTGGGTCACTGCCAGAAATCGACGATGCGAAACCCCGCGTGGCACTGGGAGATTGCGTCGTCCGGCAATTGGTGGTCCACACGTTCCCCGAGGAGGGTCGTGGCGCACAATTCCTCGTTGACCAGGGGCTTTGGGGCGCGATGTCGGAAACCGACAAGGCCGCCACCATGCTCCACGAGCTGCTCTACGCCATCGCGCGGCGTGACTCCGCGCAAATGAATTCCGACGGAGTGCGCGCGCTTGTGGGCCGAGCCTTCGCGCGTCCCGTGCGCGTGCAGGACGCTTCGGAGTTCCTGTCGCTGGTGGCCTCCATGCGACGCATGGAGGCAGGCGTACCCGTTCAACCAGGAGATACGCAGTCCGACGTCGTGTCCATCGACTTGCGTCCGGGAGCCCCGCTTTCGTTCCATCCCAGCGGGACCCTTGCGTCGGCCCGGCTCACGCGTCGCACGCTTGTTACGGTAGGCTTCCCCGGGTTCGCACGATCGAGCAACGTCATCGTCGACTCCTCCGTGCGCTTCGACCCCATGGGCGCGCTCTCCGCATTCACCAATGCGGGCGAATTCAACGTTTCAATGGACGAATGCACGGTGCGAGCGGCTGGAGCGAGCAATTGCCCTGCGAACGATGGCGACTGTTCCGTTCGCCTAGGAGCGAGTCAAACGATGGACTCCTTCGTGCCTGCAACTTCCGGGAAGTGCCGCCTTGAAGGGAACAGGTCGTTCGTTTACTCCCGCGGGAGTCGGCTCAACGTGAAGGCCATCCTCTCTCGATGATCTTCGAATGGGCGTGCCGCCGCGCCCGGCGCGCCGTTCACCACGGCGTGATCACTCAGATGGTCGCGACTTCTCCCGCGCGTTGACCCCTCGGTCCCTGTTCCCCTAATGCTGGATCACCGGGGCTTCCTCGGTCGCACACACCACTCGATGCCCGTCCTCGCGGACGAGCCAAGAAAAAGGGAACCACCATGAAGAAGATCCTCGCCGCCCTCGCTACGGTCGCCGTGTCGTCTGTCGCCCTCGCCGCCAACCCCTTCCAGCTCGTTGGCCTCGCTTACAACGGCTACCTCGAAGCTCAAGGCATCCCATCGTTCTCTGGTCTGTGCGTGTACAACGGCACCGCGGCCGTCTCGGCCAAAGAACTCGTCGCCGCTGGTGTCGAAGCTGGCTACGTGACTGCTGAGCAGGCTGCTTCCAGCTCCTACGTGAGCGGCGTGAAGCTCCACCTTCGCGGCATCTGCAGGGATTGAGTCTAACCTCATCCAGTGGGCCAATGGCACGCCGGATGACGTTTCGAATCATGGAATCGCCCGGTAGCCCTGTGCTCCTTGGGCGATTTTCGCGTTCATCGGGAAAGCGCCCCTATGGCAATGGTTCCCACAAGTCGCATCGCTCGAGTTCCTCGTAACTCGCGACCACCCGCGAAGCGTAGGTGGAGCGTTTCTTGGGATTGCCATTGTAGTGCCAGGCCATGCCGCGGAGATCGCTCGGCGCAAAGCCGATCTTGTCGGCGAGCACGCGCGCGCTGAAGGCGACATTCGACAGGATGTTGTGGGTGATGGCCCGCCACGAGGGCGAGTCGGACGCCAATGGTCGCGCGAGGGCGTCGAGCGCCGTGACGATCTGCAACAGCCCCACGCCGTTGCAAATGCCCTGTGAGCATTCGTCGTCAAGACCGCCAAGGAGCGTTTCTTGAGCCGCGATGGCGAGATGGGCGCGCACCGGATCGACGTCCTTGGTCTGGGCCCAAGAGCGGAAGACGACGGCCCCCCAATCGTCACTCTCGAGGACTCCCTTTACGAAACATGGCTCGAGCGCGCGGGCGCGCCCGCACATGTCGAGGCCCGCCCAACGCCCCGAGCCGCGCAGCGTCGCGTCGTGTCGGCGATCGAGGCGCACGCTGCGTTCGCGACCGATGGAGGCGAGGCGCATGTCGCGTGCGGTGTAGTCGGCGGTGCCGGGGCGCTCCTCCCAGCTCGCCGCGCATAGCCTGTCGAGGGGGTCGCTCGGCCCGAAGAGCTCGGCGTTGTCGGGCGATGTGGCTAAGGAGTGAACACTCCCATCTCCAGTTTCGTTAGGACCAAAGGCCTCACCAAGTGGAGCGGGGAGATCGAGCAGATCGGCGGGCCCTGCGTCGTCCGTCGCCAGGGCGTCCGTCGCCAGGGCGTCCGTGGACTCCTGGAAGACCACGTTGCCCTCTTGACGACGTTCCACGCTCGAGCCGCACGTCGTCAGGAGGGCGACGGCGATCACGTAGATAACGAAACGCTTCGCCTTTTCGTTCGTCATGGGTCCTCCTCGTTGCGATCGTCCTCCCGTGCTCGCGCCCGTTTATGCGGATGCCACGAGAATTGTTCGAACGACGCTCGTCAGAGCGTCTGAAGGCGGACGATAAAGGCGGTGTCTTCGGGCGCGCAAAGAATAGGGAGGATAGGCTGAGAGATGCCGTCTGGGAGCGCATCCGTGCAGGGGAAAAGCGGCCTCATCTCCCGCACGAAGAGTGAACGGGCGCGTCCTTGAGGATGCCCCGACGGGCGTCGTTCGTAGAGCCGCCATCTCTTCGTTTGTCTTCGGGGGCGCCCTCCTTACATACCCTTACGCATGCTGCGTCGGGCCATGCACCCGCGTAGTCCGCGCGCGTACACAAAAAGGTAACGGGCCGTGATTTCAGATAGATGCACGCTGGATGGCGCGGGAAAGCGGCCAACGTCGCATTTTTTCCTTTACCGAGCGCGTAGTTCCTGGTTCTTACGGGGTCCCACTCGAAACGCAAGGGAAGGAACCGCGCATGGATTACGTGTGGAAAAAGCGCCTCGTGAGAATGGAGCGCATCCTCTCGGCGCCGCTGCGGCAGAGCCGATCCGGCGACCTGTGCGGCTCGGTCACACGCGCCGCGGAGTCATTCCTCGAGGGAGCGCGCCGTCGTGCATTACCTGTTGCCATCGGTGCGCTCGCGACATGTTGCATCCTCGATTTCACCGTTTCCTTCACGGAATTTGACGATGCCGTCGCGACGTCCACGAGCGTGTCCGCTTCGCCGGCCCCGACGGAGGCTCCCGCGGCCGCATCCGTGGTCGCCCCTCCCGTCGTTTCGGCTACGCGAACGGCGGGATTGCCTCCCGTTAAGGAAACACAAGGTCCGCGAGGATCCTCCAAAGGATCTCCGGCGCTCGCCGACGTTTCGCGAAAGCAAAGAACCGAGGAGCCCGATAACAAGGTCTCGGTCATGGGGCCGCCGGCGCCCCGCCCCTCGCTGCGCCCCTCGCGCGTGCTCACGGAGAAGGAAGTTGCAGCGGTCCTGCGCAAGGCGGGTTTCGGAGCGCGCGATGTGGCGCGCCTCACTTGCACGGCGCGTTTCGAGTCCGGCTTCAATCCGCTCGCGCGCAACAGGAACGGCAATGGCACGCAGGACTCGGGTTTGTTCCAAGTGAACGACCTCTGGCTCAAGCCATGCGGAGTTTCGCGGGGCGACCTGTTCGATCCCGTCGTCAACGCCCAGTGCGCCAAAATAGTCCACGAAGAGCAAGGCACGCGAGCGTGGATGGCTTTCAATGAGCGTCGCCGTATTTGCGAGCGCTACCGGGTGGGTGACTTCGCGCGCAAGGGGCAAAAGACGATCCGCGCCATCGTGGAGGCGCATGAAAAACCGCAAAAGCCCAAACGGTCGACCCGTGACGTCGTTCGGCGCGAAGCCGAGGTTCGCACCGTTCCTCGGGCCAAGGTCCTTTAGAGTCCTCCTCCTGGGGCGACACGCGTGTTCTCCCCAGGAGGAGGACTCCATGGGCTTACCACCAGACGACACCCGCAGCCGTTGTGCCACTCCGGGCACTCCGGGCACTCCGGGCACTCCGGGCACTCCGGGCACTCCGGGCACTCCGGCGACGCGCACGGAACACGATTCTCTCGGCGCAGTTGAAGTCCCGGTCACCGCCTACTATGGCGCACAGACGGCGCGCTCCGTGGCCAACTTCGGCATCGGCGACGAGCTCATGCCACGCGCGGTGGTGCATGCGCTCGCCATCGTGAAGAAGGCAGCAGCTCGCGCCAACGCGCGCCTGGGCTTGCTGGCCGAGGAAAAGGCACGCCTCATCGCCATGGCCGTCGATGAGATTCTTGCCGGCGAACACGATGGGGACTTTCCGTTGGTGGTCTGGCAAACGGGAAGTGGAACGCAGTCGAACATGAACGTCAACGAGGTCGTGGCCGGGCGCGCCAACGAACTCGCGGGGAAGGGGCGCGGCGGCAAGGTGCCCATCCACCCCAACGACGACGTCAATAAGGGGCAAAGCTCCAACGATGCGTTTCCCGCCTCAATGCACGTGGCCGTGGTGCGCGAATACAACGCGCGTTTCTTGCCCGGCGCACGCGCCCTTACCGACGCGTTCGAGTCGAAGGCGCGGGAGCCTGGATTCGGGGAAGTCGTGAAGATAGGCCGCACGCATCTCATGGATGCCACTCCCATCACTTTTGCGCAGGAGTTTTCGGGCCACGTGGCGATGCTTGCCGACGCCCTCGTGCGCGTGGAGGGCGCGTTGATGGCTTGCCACGAACTGCCTTTGGGCGGAACGGCTGTGGGAACGGGACTCAATGCCCACGCCGATTTTGGACGCCTGTGCGCGGAGGAGGTGGCGAGCCTCACGGGCTTGCCGTTTCGCCCGTCGCGCAACCGGTATGCGCACATGGCCTCGCACGACGCCCTCGTCGCCCTCAGCGGGGCGCTGCGCGGGTATGCGGTCACGGCAACGAAAATAGCCAACGACGTTCGTTGGTCTGCGTCCGGGCCGCGCGCTGGCTTGGGCGAGTTCGTGCTTCCCGAAAACGAACCCGGCAGTTCCATCATGCCGGGCAAGGCCAACCCGACGCAGGCTGAGGCCTTGCTCATGGTGTGCGCGCAGGTCGTAGGCAACGACGCGGCGGTGGCCATGGGAGGAGCGAGCGGCAACTTCCAGCTCAACGTGTGCAAGCCGCTCATCGCACGCAACGTGCTCCACTCGCTCGCGCTCCTCGGCGATGCCGCGCGCAGTTTCGCGACGCGTTGCGTCGAGGGGTTGATCCTCGATCGCGCGCGTGTGGAAGCGCACGTGAAGGGGTCGCTCATGCTCGTTACCGCACTCGTGCCGATCGTTGGTTACGACGCCGCGGCGCGTGTCGCCCACGAGGCGCATGCGCGGGGCACGACATTGCGCGAGGCCGCGCTCGCGCTAAGTGTGCTCGACGGCGCCGCCTTCGACGCGGCCGTGGATCCTCGGCGGATGACGGGACCATTGCACGAGATCTTCAGAGGGGAACCTCGCGCTCGATAGGCTGGGCGAGCGAAAGGAACGTCTCAGTGGAGCGCACGCCTGCCACCGTCTGCAGATCGCGCATCAGGAACCGGGTGAAATCCTCGGTATCGCGCGCTACCACCTTGACGATGAGTGCGAAGAGGCCCGTGGTGTAGTGGGCTTCCACGATCTGGGGGAATTTGCGCAGGATTTCGATAACCGCACCGCAGTCCTGAGCACGGTTGAGATGGATTCCAATGAGCGCCTGGAAACCATAACCGAGTGTTCGCGTGTCGAGTACAGCCCGCGTGCCAAGCAGCACGCCGGCCTCTTCTAGCTTGCGCACGCGTTGGTGGATGGTGCCACCTGAAACACCGAGTTCACGCGCTATTTCGAGATACGGCGTGCGTGCATCACGGCGCAGACGAAGCAGAAGTCGGCGATCGAGGTCGTCTATGGAATGTCCGATTGTCGAATTCATCATTTATGGTGCCTATTTACGATA
>JBIKVI010000067.1:0-17667 GCA_044356935.1 Silvanigrellaceae bacterium
AAATACGCGGGTCGTGCGCAAACTCCTGTTCCTTGAGCTCGAACGCGAACTGTCGGAGCGTTTGGGTGCAGACATCCGCGAACGAGAGGCGCGCACGCGGGAGGCGAGGGCCAGTGCGCACGAGCGCGCAGGGCGCCTGCGCGCGCTGCGGCAGTATGTGGCCGACGTCGAAGCGCGCAAAAACCTGCGCCTCGTGGAGCTCTACGCGGCCTCCTGCGCCAACGTGAAGGAGGCCATCCCGGCCGCCACCGTCCTACAGGTGAACGCCGCCTTCGCCGAACTCGGGGAGTCGGGTCGCATCTGGAACGAGAAGATTGAGGCCGAGCGCGCGCGCGTGCGCCGACTCGCGCGCGAAATGGAACGCCTCGCGGGGGTCGTCGATGAATACGCCGAACGGCATCTTGGAAACGAACTTCGACCGGTTGCAGGAATGCCTTTCTCGGGGGCCGGAGGAGCTCCGGACGTTCCTGGAGAGCCAGTTGTCCGAACTGCGCGCCTGGATAGCCGCGCGCAATGACGAAGTCGTGCAAGATGGCGAACTCCATCTTGGGCCCGAGAACTCGCCACTTTCCATCTACAGCCGGGTGAAGGGCGCCCGCACGGCACTGATGGGGGAGTGCGAAAAGCTCTCGCGCCTGCGCGGGGCGAGCCTGCAGGGTTCCGTGGAACTCTACTGGCTGTCGAAGTGGATGGACGCCCGTTTGGAACACCTCTGGGCCGCCATGGACCTCGAGGAATTGCGACGCCGTGAGGAGGTGTGCGATCATGTGGCGCGCCGTTTCGCCGCTCTCATTCCTCCCAGTGTCTTCGCGAGCTTCGGTAAGGCCGTGGAGAGTCCGGGGGCTGTGGCCGTGGCGGTGGCCGAAGCCCAAGGTCACAACGCTGAGCTCGTAACGCAACTGCGCACGTGCGAAGAGGAGTTCCTCGCCGCGTCGGAGGTTCTCGTCCGCGCCGAGGTGGGGGAGGCCAACATCGAAGCCGCAGGAACTCTCGCGGAATTCGAATGGGCTGTCCTCGCCGCTCCCCCGCCATTCCCCTCGCTCCCCCGCGCCGAGCAAGACGCGCGCGGTGGGCGCGGCTTCACGGCCCTTGAGCAGGCGCGCGCCGTGCACGCGCAGCTCGTGGCGCGCGGCGACGAACTCGAGGCGCAGCTCGCACGCGTCAAGGACGACGTCGCGCGCAGCATCGACGTTCTCGAGCGCACAGGATCATCGCCCGAGGCCCTCCGTGCGCTCGCTGCGTGCAAGGATGCCCTATCGGGTGCGCTGTCGGTCTGACGCTGCCCGAATCGTGGGCAAATAAAGTAACGGGCCTTTGACTCGACGCCGTTGTCCCCACTCGCGGGCAGGCCTACACTGGGAACACCCACGACCCCAAAGCGTTTTCCTTTACGCGAGGTGCAAGAGCCACCATGCGAATCCTTCCGTCCGTGACATGCGCGGCACGTAGACGCTTCGGCGTCCGCACCACCGTCGCCTCCCTGGTCACCCTCCTTGCGCCCGCCATGGCTTTCGCCGGCAATGGGACGCGTCTTCCACCCTCCAACTTCGTGGGCGTTCGGCCCGCGGCCATGGGGCAGGCATTCACGGCCGTGGCCGATGATCAGAACGCGCTCTACTACAACCCGGCGGGCCTCGCTCGGTTGAAGACATGGAGCCTTGAGATCGTCTCGCCACTGGTTGGTTGGAATCAGAACGTCACCGAAAACTACACGTCCATAAAGGACATCACCGGCGAATCCGGCACCCAAAAGAACTCCGTCGAGAAAATCGGGCCCATCATCGAGGCCATCTCGGGTGAGAACAATTACTTGCGGGCTGGCATAGCGCCTTACTTCGTCATGCCCAACTTCGGCTTGGCGGCTTTCGCCCAGGTGGAGGCGGAAGTCGTGCCGCACGGACAAGCCGTTCCCACCATCATCGACTTCGACTTCAATGGCGACACGGACGTGCGCATGGGATACGCGCATTCCTTCTTGGGCGAAAAGCTCGCCGTAGGCGCATCGGTCGCCTACAAAGAACGCGTGCAAGTCATCCTCGACGAGTTCTCGCTCTTCGACCTCACCGAGTTTACCAAGAACAAAGAGAAGCAGAACGAGCTCTACGAGAGATACCTGCGCGCGGGCTGGGGCATCGGCGTCGACACGGGCGTGTTGTTCACCCCCGTAGAAACATGGTCGCCAACCCTCGGCGTCTCCGTGCTCAACGTAGGCGACGTCTCGTTCCGCAAGGGCGGGCCGCTCTCGGGAGCGTTCGACGAAAAAGCCAAGGGCGGAACGGGCATCCCCGGGAAGATCCCGCAATCGGTCAATGTCGGCGCTTCGGTGACACCGACTTGGGGCAACTGGCTCACGCGCGCCTCCTTCGATTTCCGCGATCTCAATCTTCCTTTGCCCGCGTCTCAGAAGCCCGCCCTCGGATTCGAAGGCGGATACCGGGGCAAGTACGTCAGCGCGCTCGCGCAAACGGGCTTGGCGGAAGGGTACCTTTCCGCGGGATTCGAACTGCGGCTGTTGCTCATCAACATCCGCTACGCGACTTACAAGACTGAGCGCGGTTACTTCCCGACGCAGGCTCCCGAGCGTCGCCACCTCGTCCAACTTAAGGTCCTGCTGTGAGGGAAGAAGCGATGCCCGTGCACCCCCGTTCGCGTCGCTCGAACCGCGGCGCCTTCTTGTTCCTGCCCGTTCTCACGCTGGCTTGCGTGGGCCTGGCTTCGTTCGCACCCGGTGCGCAGGCACAGGACGCGCAGCCACCGACCGAAGAGGCGGCGCCAGCTTCTCCCGACGAAGCCGCACCTGCCGAAGCCGCACCTGCCGAAGCCGCACCTGCCGAAGCCGTACCTGCCGAAGCCGCACCTGCCGAAGCCGCACCTGCCGAGGCGACGCCCACGTCGCGTCAGCGTCGCACGCGGCGGCCCCGCGCAACGCCAACTGCCACGCCCAATCCTGACGCGTCCGCCGCAACGCCGGCCCCTGAAGTCTCACCTTCCGGGAACCCCGCGCCGGCGCCAACGGCAACCCCGGTGGGTACCGACGCGAAGAAAGAACGGACTCCCGAGGAGCGGGAAAAGGCGTGGCAGGAAAAAACTCCCCCGCATCTCTCGCGCCGCCTGTTCCTCGGCGCCGCTACCGGACTCGGAACGGGTGGTGGGCCTGAGGCCGACTACACTTCCGATCGGCTCGGAGCGCAGGTCTTTCTTCAGTATGTTCTCACGCCGCCCTCACTTGATGCCGCGCAAAATCCCTCCTTGCGCTGGGTCACGGAAATCCAGTACGCAACCCACACTGGCGTCGATACGAAGAGCGATGAGAGCTTATCGGTGCAAGCCTTCCTCGTGGGAGGCGGAGCCGATTTCAAGCTCGGCGCACGCGGTCCGGTGGACAAGCCGCAGGCCCTTCCGTTTGGTTCGGTCGATCGCATGCGGCTGCAGGCCCTTGGCTTCGCGGGGCTCACGAAACGCATGGCCTTCAACCTCGATACAGGCACGCGACCCGATTCGAAATACGGAGCCAGCGTGGGCGTCGAAGGAAGGTACCTCCACGCGGTCTGGGATCGCATCGAGGCTTACGGTGGCCTGGGCGCGCGCGTGATCGGTTACTCCTGGTTCGACTTCAAGCTCGGTGTCGTCGCTTCGTTCTAGGAACGCACTCTTCCCTCATCGGCTAGGAGCCTGCTATACATCGCACTCCTGAGCCCTCGAGGAGTGCACCACCCATGAGCTTTACCGTCGACGACACTATGGCGGGTCTTCCACCCGCAGCATTCTACGAAAGTTTGCGTGCCTCACTCGAGGCGCTCGTGCGCGCTGAAAGCGACGGCGTGGCTCAGTTGGCCAACGCAAGTGCCCTCATCGCGGCCCACCTCACCGAAGTGAACTGGGTAGGCTTTTATCTGCTCAAACGGGGTGAATTGGTGGTCGGCCCTTTCCAGGGTAAACCGGCTTGCACGCGTATCCGCATGGGCAAAGGCGTCTGCGGGACCGCCGCGTTGGCCGGCAAGCCCATCGTGGTCGACGACGTGGAGGCGTTCCCCGGTCACATCGCCTGCGACGCCGCGAGTCGCTCCGAGTTCGTGGCACCTCTTTTCGCAGGCCACCAACTGGTTGGTGTTCTTGATGTCGATAGCCCGCGGGTCGCCCGGTTCGGCGAAGCGCATGCGGCCGGCCTCGCCTCATTGGCCGAAGCGCTTTCCCGCACCGTCAATTGGGCCTCGTTGGGAGTTGATGGAGTTAACGCAGAACAAACCATGGACGTCATTGCCGAAAGGATTCCCACATGAAGAAGAACCACCTCTTCGTCGCGTTACCCATCGCCGCCGTCGCCATTGCCATCGCCGTGTTCCTCGCATGGCAGGCGCGTCGCACGGCCGGACCGGACGTGTCGCAATCCCCTGCCGAAACGCAGGCGCAAGGCGGTCTGACAGGCGGAGAAGAGGAACCCTCTCGCGCGGCCGAGAACGGCGTCCTCGCCGCGGGACGCATCGAGGTGTCGCCCGAGCTGCTCGATCGCAGTAAGCAAATTGGCGTCGTCTACGTCATGCTGCGTTCGGCGGCCGGCGGCCCTCCCTACGCCGTGGTGCGCCTTGAAAACCCACGCTCGGGCGAGCCCATTCCCTTCGAACTGACAGCGCAGAACGTCATGGTCCAAGGGGTTCCTCTTCCTGCAGATGCGAAAATCATCGCGCGTTTCGATGCTGATGGCTCCGCGGGTCCTGAAGCCCCAGGCGACCTCGTGGGAGAATCGCTCGTGGATGGCGTGGACGCCCAGGCGGTCATGGTGCTCGTCAACCGTGAAGGTGGGCAGCCCGCGCAGTGAGCCCTTCGGGGTGCCCGCCTGAACGCGGAATGCGGAACTCCCAGCGCTTCGGAGAAACGGGGCAAGACACGGAATGCGATTGCCACCGTGATCGCTGCGCCGAGTCCGTCGAACAGCAAGACCTGTCTCGCGTTGAGTTTTGGCAAGATCGTCCTCACTTCACTTCGATGTTCACCGTGTCGATGAGCCGTCCTTCATTGTCCTCCAGCGCTACCGCGTGACGGCCTGGCCACGGAATCCACAGGGCGGAAATCCGACCATCCTCCACGTCCGAGGGTTCGAGGAACTCATCGCCGATGCGCAACCGCACACCCACTCCGCTCGCCTCGACGACCAAGCGCTGAGCGCCTGCGGGCATTCCAGGGTCGCGTGCGAACGTGGTTCCTTCCACTGGCGAATCGATGCGAGCGATGGACGGCGGGGCGAGCTCGATGGAGGCCGCGTGCGCGCCTTCTGTAACCTTATTCGCCTCGGGCGTCACGAGTTCCCGCGCTCGCGCGACGTCGCGCATGGCGCGGCGCAGCACGTCGTTCCAAAGGGGAGCTGCGCCTTCCACGCCGCTGATGCCCCACATGGGTTCTCCCGCCGCATTGCCGACCCACACACCCACGGTGAACTCGCGCGTGTACCCCACGCACCAATTGTCGCGCATGTCGACGCTCGTACCCGTCTTCACGGCGGCGGGGAACGGGAGGGTCAATGGGGATGAGAGCCCGAAGGTGTCGGAACGCAATGCGTTGGAGGCCAAGATGCGCGTGACGGCGCGCGCGGCCTCGGGCTCCAGCGCGGTGGCAGCGTCCCCTCCCTTTGCGCCCGTCTCGCTGGAAATGTTCAGGGGGCGCCAGTCGCCCCCGCGCCCGAGTGCGGCGTAGGCGCCTACGAGGTTCCATAAAGTGACATCGAGGGAACCTAGGGCGAGGCTTTCGCCGTAGTAACCTGCGGCCCCGTCCACGGGAATGCCCAGGCGCTCGAGGCGCGCGGCGAAAGGGCCTTTGCCCACGAGGTCGATGACGCGCAGGGCGGGGATGTTGAGCGACCCGGCGAGGGCCGCGGAAGCGCGTACGGCACCGCGGAATCGTGCGTCGTAGTTGCCCGGGCGGTACACGCCGCGCGGACTCGCTCGCTCGTAGGGCGTGTCAAGCAAGAGCGTGTCCGGCTCCAAAAGACGGCGCTCGAAGGCGAGGCCGTAAAGAAACGGTTTGAGCGTGGATCCCGCCTGCCTGCGCGCCACCGCTGCGTCGACCCAGGGAAGCCCTTCGGCATCGAGTGAGGCGACGTTGCCGACATAAGCCCGAACGCGCGAGGTGTCGTTTTCGACCACCATGACGGCGACGTCGGTTGCGTTGCGTCCGGCGAGGCTCGCGAGTTCCCCTCGCGCGAGGATCTCGACGTCGCGTTGGAGCGAGGCATCGACCGTCGTGCGGACGAGCCCGCCGCGCGGAGCGGAGACGCTGGGAATCCTCCCTTCGCGGAGGCTTTGGAGGAAATGAGGAGGAGTCTGGCGAACGCCTTCTGGCAGGGCGTTCCCGGTTCTCGAGAGTTCGGCGTCGCGCTGGACGCGCCGGGTGCCCGCCCACGCGCGCGCTCGGGCTCCACCGGGTCGCGGTGCGAACGAGAGCAAGAGATCCACTTCCTCGAGGGAGAGGCGAGAGGCTTCCACGCCGAAAAACACGCGTGCCGCAGCAGGAAGGCCAACGGCCTCGCCGGGCAATGGAACGAGATTGAGCCACGCCTCCTCGATGCCACGCGCGCCCCAGCGAAGGCGTAACGTTACGGCGAGTGCCATTTCAGCCACCTTACGAACAGGCGCTGGCGCCAAGCGCAGCGAAGGGAAGGCCAGGCGCGCCACCTGCATGGCGAGTGTGCTCGCCCCCCGCGCTCGACCGCGGGTGAGCGCCCCATAAACCGCGGACGTTAGCGCGATGGGGTCGATGCCTGGATGCCACCGCGCGCGAGCATCCTCACGCGCGCGGAGGCGCTCGTCGGTGCCTTCGGGAAACGCCTCCAATGGAAGCCATGGTTCGCGGGCGCTGGAAAAATCGATGCGCAAGGATTGCCACGTTGTTCCATCGGCGTGCAGGGCCACCACGCGCGACGGAGCGATCGTCATGATGAAGTCGTCGCGTGAGGGAACGCCGGCCAACAGGAGCGCACTCGCTCCCGCGAGAGCGCCAACGACGATCACAGCGGCTTTCTGGCGAATCCTCACCGCACTTTCCAAAGGGTGTCGGGAAGCGTCGACGACACATCGGGTTCGCGCATGGCCTCGGCGTGGCAGCCTGGCACCCCGAAGGTCCCCCGACTCGAGAGGCGAACGGCGACGGAGCCCTTCGCGTCTCCCTCCGGCAACCACGAAAACCACATGCGGTAAGCAAGCGCCGTGCGTTCGACGAACGTCGGCGAAGCCACCGAAGCCGCGTCCCAGGCTTCGCCCACGACCTGCGACCCCGGCGGGAGGGGAATCTCCACCATCGTCCATTCCTTGGGCGCCTGCGCACGGGCCGAAAAGGTAACATCCACCGTGTCGCCGACCGCGCGATCGGTGCGCGCTTCGCACGCCACGCGTAAGCCCCGGTGCTCGGCGGAGGTCACGGGAGCCTCGGTGCGCAGATGCGTGAAGAGGAACGCCGCCTCGAGTGGGTCCGTTACCTCCGGCGCGGTGTTCGGCGTCGGGGATTTCGTTTGGCTCTGGTGGGTGACGGTGAAGACCGCTTCTCGTCCAGCTCCCAATTCAAAGGTGCGCGAGAAACCACGGGCGGCGAAGGGGCGCGCCGAGCCTCGTGTGACCGTCTTTCCATCAACCGAAAGCGCCCAGTTGAAAGTGCCTACGCCCGAGGACTTCGGTTTCGGGAAGTCGCGCGCCAACAGGAGTCCCCAGACGCTCCAAACGGTGCCGGGGGATTTCACATCCTGGCTCGCAACGGCATGAGTCGCAGCCACGTCGCCCAAGAGGCTCATGTCGAGTTCCCCTTTAGGCGCGAGTCCCGCGTCGCGCGCTTCCAAGAGTGTCACGAGCAGCCGCGCACGCACGGCCTGCGCTCGAGCGCCCATGAGCCCAGGCTCCGCGCGCAGATCACGCCTAGCTCCCGAACGCACGAGGCGTCCAGGAAGGGAGGCGATCAACTGGCGCGCCGAGTCCGCGAACGCGGGCACGCGTGGCTGTCCATGCACGAAAGCGCCAAGGAGCGAGGTGTAGTCTTCCCAGGCGAGCCTGGCGGGCGTGAAGGCGATTGTCACTTCGTCGGACGAGAGCTCCTCGCCGTGGCGAGCGAGTGCCTCGAGCGCCAGGACGCGCGTCGAAAAGGAGACCGGCTTCACGCCCGCGCGTCGCGAAGCGAAGGGCCGCAGGGCGCCGAGCATGCGCTGGCGCGTGGCATCGGGCAGCGGCCGATTCCACGCGTGGCTCGTGACGAGGATGTAGGCCGTGAGCCAGGGGTCTCCTCCTGTTTGGGGAGCGAAATTCTTGGCGAGTCCCGCATCGTCGAGCCGCGCTCCGAGCTCTGCGGTGAAGGCGGCGAACGCCGCTTTGGCTCCTGCGTCCTCCCGAACGACAGCCCTGGAGAACAACTGTTCGGTGCACGCGTAAGGGTAGCTCGCGAGGTAGTCGGCGAGTTTGGCGACGTCACCGACGCCCGCGGGTGCGAGTCCCGTCGCGAGAAGTCTCCTCGCCTTGGTCGGGCCAAGGCCATACCGACGCCTCGTCTCTAGGCCGTTAGACACGGGCGTGACCGAGGACTCCAACGGGCGCAGGCGACCCTTGGGTTCTACCGGTACGGTCGACGTGATGGCATCGAGCGGCGCGCCGGAGGCGTCGGTGAGAGAAAGTGTTACTTTGACCGCGCGAGGTGAGGCGTCCTGTCCTCCTTCCTCGGCGCGCACGGGTGCCGCGAGGATCGCCTCTGCACCGGGAGCGAGGCGAATATCCTGCGGGCCGACTCCCGCTGTTTGGCCGCCTGTGGCCGAAAGATTCGCCCGCAGCACGCGTTCGATTTTAGAAGTGTTGCGGGCCACGAAAGCCGCCTCGAACACGTCGCCCTCTCGTACAGCCAAAGGCAGGCGCGGGAGCACGAGGACGTCTTGACGGGTGGCGACGCTCGTGAGGCCGTGCCCCGCTCGGCGGTCGAGCGTGGAAACCGCAACGGCGACGAAACGGAAGCGCGAGAGGGAATCGTTGAGCGTGAAGGGCGTGCGTGCTTCGCCCTTGGCGTCCACGGGAAGGTGGGGCTTCCACAGCACCAGGGTGTCGAAGAGCTCGCGCGTGGCCAGCCGCCCCCCTCCGCCACCGCTTGGGCGTGCCTTGAGGCCGAAGTGGCTGCGTCCCAGCACGTAGGCCTCGTTTGTCGCCGTGTCGACGGAGTGCGCGCGCAAGGGCGAGAGCTGTGCGAGTGCGTCGAAGGTGTCGTTGGGGCCGAGCTCGAGCAGGGCTTCGTCGACGCCAGCGAACGTGACGCGCGTGCCCGCGGGGGCTGGACGTCCATCGGGAAGGGTAACGCGCGCGACCAGTGTTCCCTTGCCGCGGACCTTGTACTCCGCGGAGTCGGCCACGACCTCGACGCGCAGGTGTTGCTCGATGCGTTCGACGAGGAGTTCGGCCATTCCAAGACGGAACGAAGGTTTGCCCAGATCGACCTGCCCTGGCCCAGGGCGATCCCCGGGCAGGCGGCCGCGGTGGAGCACGACCGAGACCTTCACGTTGGGCGCATGCGCACCGCGCAGCGGTATGTCGATCCAAGGCCTGCGGGCATCGAACTCGACGACGAACGCGTCGATGATCTCCGAGGTCTCCAGGGTCACGAGCGCAGTGGCGCGCACGAAAGGGGACTCGACCTTCACGCGCGCAACGTCGCCAGGGCGGTAGGATTCGCGATCCGGGACAAGGCCCATGCGATCGCTTTGATCGCCCGCGAACCAACTTGGCTTCTCGCCCGGCACGAAAATCTCGGTTGCGGCGGCGATGGATACGCCTTCAGCGGAGACGTGCCTAGCCTCCACCGACCACAATCCCTCGCTCGCCGTCCAGCGGCAGCGAGCGCGTCCCTTTTCGTCGGTGAGCGCGTCGCACACCTCCTTGGCGGGGCCTAGCTTCAAGTAGCTCTCGTAGGCATAGAACCCGCCCAGGATCCTTTTGCGGATCGAGTAGTTCTCTCGGGGCGCGACGGCGAAGCGAACCTTGCGTCCAACAAGTGGTTTCCCGGCCGGGTCGACCACGCGCGCCTCGAGCTCGCTTGGGCCCGGTATGCGGGTTGCATCGCGCGTTGCGATGCCAACGACGCTGCTCGCTGGCGCGTACTCGCGCGATGCCGCAGCGCCATGGCGTTGGCCCGAGGCGTCTTCGTAACGCACCTCGAGACCCGCGCGCACGAAGAGGGCGTCTGGCTCGTCGACACGCACGGGATACGATGCGTCACCCCCGGCCGATAGGGTGAGCTTTTTTCCTTCGCGATCAGCGTTCTCGAGCGGCGCGGGAGCGGAGTCGGCGAGAGCGTCGTCGTCCACACGGCGAAGGCCCGCGCGCAAGGGGCGCGTCGCGAAGAGGAAACCGGGATGCGCATCGAACGACTGGCCGTCGATGGGCACGACTTCGAGAGCCGCCTCCAGGCTTTTTCCTGCCGGGCTTCCTCCGGACAGATACTCGAGCCGAACCGAAGCCTCGCCGAGGACGCCACGTTTCCAGGCGTCGAGATTCGGCAATTCCACCATCGCATGGGCGGTTGGAACCTTGAAATCCTCCACGCGCACCGTGGCCAAGGGGGTGCGTTCGCTCGATGCCGCCGTGTGCCGCGTGGACACCTGGTACCCTCCTCGCTTGAGCGACTTCGGCAAAGAAATGACCACGGACGCGTAGCCGCGCGGATTCCAACCGATGGGCAGTTCAGTGACGTCGCCGCTGCCCAAGTGTCTCAGTTCGAGCACGCGTGGCAGCGTGGATGACTTCAAGGGGCGATCGCGTGGAGCCCAGGCCGACAACGCCACGTGCAAATCCTCGCCGGCGCGCAGCAGCGTCCTGTCGACAGTGGCGGATACGGGTTGTTCGCTCTCCTGCCAGACGCCTCCTTGCTGCGCGCGGCCACCTTCGGAATCGAAACGCCATCGCTCGATGCCTTGATCCCATTGGGAGTGCGTGAACGAAACATCGCCTCCGTCCGGAGAGAAGGCCACGACACCCACTCCAGACCAGAAGAGCCTTCCCTCGCGCTCGCACTCCGAACCGGAACGGACGCGCACGCGCGCCAAACCGCTCGCATCGGTGCGCACATCGGACACGACCCTGCCGCGGCAGTCGATGGCCACCACGCGGGATTTTGCCATGGGCGCGCCCGACGAGAGGCTCGTGACCCAAACGAGCCCCGAACTTGGTCCGGCCTTGAGGTGAACCGACATGTCGGTCACGAGCGCTCCCGCGGCGACGTGCATGGGGGAGCCATTCTCGCGCAGTTTTTCGCCCAGCGTGCGGCTTTGGATCTCCAGGACATGCAGCCCTTTGCCCTCGAGCGGCAGGCCTACCACGTCGATGGCAGCGAAGTCGGGAGACTCCTTGCGCGCGCCCAGATCCAGCGAGCGCTTTTGGGCTCCGTCGGAGACTGCGAAAATTGACGCCTCCCCGCCCTTCTCGCCGCGCCTTTCGCCTAGGCGCGCGTACCAGCGGAAAGCAGAGGAGGGGTCGCGCGCGAAGTCGGAGGCGCGGATGCGCTTGGAGCGCAGCGAGATGCGCGGCTCGACGGCGCGAACCTGCAAGGGAAGCACGGGATCGGCGGCTTCCACGAGGCTGAAGTCGGCGTTGAACTTGGCGAGCACAGGTACCGGCCCGATGGCGACCGTGGCGCTGCCGCTGGGCATGTCGTCGAGGGCGCGTCCGGAGTCGTCCCGAAAACCCTCCGGCACCACGACACGCCAGCGTGAGCCCGGCGAGAAGGGACCCGGGAAGGTGAGACGAGCCACGGTCGAGAGTGCCGAGAGTCCTGTTTCTTTGAGCGGCCGCCGAAGGTCGGCTCCAACGGCCGGCGTGGTTGACGTTCCTACGGGGACCGACTCGCGCACGAGTGTCACGCGCGAGGCCTGCTCCCAAGAGACGTCGGCGTTGAAGGCGACTTCGACCGGCGAAACGGGGACGCATCCGCTGCGGGCGTTCTCGCGGGGACAGGACACCGCGTACGAAAACGCGCCGCGGACAGTGAAGCCAAACTCCTGAGGCTTGGTGGTGGGTACGCCAGCGCGCGACAGGATGCCCGCTCCCCACGTGAGGGTTACCTTGCGGCCCGCGGGCAACGCGGTGCGCGGACGGAGGAAGAGCGCGCGTCCCGCAGCCAAGCGCTCGCGCAGGAATTCATCGTAACGAAACGCCCGCTCGACGGCGGCCTTGTCGGGAGTGAACAGCGAGAGCGCGACTGGCGTGGCGATGCCTTCCACCATGACGCGCGCGTTGGGCGTCACGGTCGCGGGATCCACAGGCGCGCTCGTGATGACGACGAGGACGGAGTCCTCGTCGAGTGCCGCGTACTCGAACGGGCGAGTGTCCTCGACCACTGGCCCACCCGTGTGGAAAGAGAGTACGCCAGGATCGCGCACACCCGCCTTCGCGACGAACGACCGTTCGAGGTCGACTCGGCAACGGTTCCCTCCCTCCACGGGAGTATCGAAGGTGTAGACCCACGTGCGTTCGTCGATCCACGTACCCGAGCCTTCGCCGCAAGACGCGTCGACCTTGGCGGGTGCCGCTAAGGCGGTTTCCGAGGGGATGACGACGGGCGCGGAAAACTCGAGCCGGATCTGCTCGGGACGGTTGGCTTCGCCACTTGGCACGAGCGTAACACCGACGCCCGACGCGTTGCCTGACCCGGCGGTTGCGAGGAGAATGGAGGCGAGCGCCAAGGAGCGCGGAAGTCCTGCGGGCTGGAGTCTCATGCGAATCCTCGTTTCCCTCGGTGTGCTGTCCTTGTGCGTTTACGGAGTACTTTCCATGTCGGCGGCCCGCGCGCAAGGCACGCCCGACCCATCCCGTCGCGCGGATCTCGCCACCGCGCTGGAAGCTGCGTTACCCTCGCTCACCGCGTGCGACCGCCTCCTCACGCCGGCGGAGCGCAGCGCATCGCCGCGCCTGGTGATCGCGTTCGTCATCGACGCGACCGGCGGAGTACGCGAGGCGCGCGTCCTCGAAAGGGGACGCGGCGCGGGAGTCTCGACGCTCGCTTCGCCCGGAGTGCGCTCGTGTGTGCTTGAAAACGTCGCCCTCTGGGTTTTTCCGCGCGCGAGGATCGCAAAGAATCGGCCTGCGCTGGTAAACGTGGAGTTCCCTGTGCGCTTCCCTGTGGGAGCCGCCAAACCCGGTGCGCGGACCCTCGATTGAAGTGCCCTTAATTCACGCGCCCTCAATTGAACGCGCTTAGGGCGTCGGGCCTACGGAGTCGCACAAGGCGCGGTCCACGAGGTCTGCCATGAATCCCGCGCCCGCGACCGACGGATGCATCGTGTGGGAGTTCACGATGGTGTGGAAATTCCGATAGAACTCGTCGACGTTGACGAGGTGAACGTTGTTGTCCGTGCGAGAGGTCGCTTCACGGGCGTAACGGTTCATGGTTGTAAAGGCGCGGTCGGCCGACTTCACGAGAAGAGGGAGGTCGCCGAGTGCGTTGAAGATGGCCGCGTTCACCGCTCCGCGCACGATCCAGGGGAGGGCTGGTTTCGTGCCATTGCCTGCTTCGGCCAGCGCGCCGGGGTTCTTGCTGTAGTAGTCGGCGGCGATGGCGTCCGCGCGTGCGAGCGCGTCCCTCACCTTGGCGCGTTCGCTAGGCGTGAGGCCTTCCGTCGGGGCGTCGCCGGCCACGGTGGGGACGGTGGGGACGTCATAGGAGAGCTTCTTGAGCTGGTCTGTGATTTCCGCGGTGAAGTCGCGTCCCGTAAAGACCGAGGCGAATACCCCGATCAACATCCCGAACTCGGCCTCCAAGCCCGCCGATTTAATGTAACTGCCGGGGGAGTCGATGAGACGACCAAGAAGTACGGGAACAGGTTTCGTCGCGCCCGCGCCGCCGACGCCCTTGGAGCCGACCGAGAGGCGCGCGAGCACCTCGTAATAGTCGGCCGTCATGTTCTCGCGTTGAATGTCGTCGTAGAAGTCGAGTCCGATGAGCTTGGAAACCGCGGGCATGGTTATGAGCTTGGCCACCAGGCTCCGAGGATTTTCGAGGCGGGCGTAATGGAACAACTGCGGCACGGCGTCCCAAAAGAGGGAGTCCACCGAAAAGACGACGGAGGGTCCGAAGCTGCGAAGGTAGTCGACCGTCTGAGACACGAGCCGTTCGCGCTCCGCGGCGTCGCGCCATCCACGTTTCACGAGCCTGTCGAACAAGGCCGCATCACCATAGGCGCGCATCATGTCGAAGCTGCGAGCACGATCGAGTGCGAGGTCGAAGATCACTTTCTGTCGCGCACCTTCGTCGGCGAAGCGTCCAGGGACGGTCTGGTAGACGTGCCCGACACGCGCGAGATCGCGCGTCTTGAGGTCGCGCCTCAGAAAGCCGCTGCCTACAAGCGCGCTCTCGTCCTTAAAGTTCTGGCTCCTCTTCACGTAAGCGTCTTGTTCGGGCGTCGTGCGTCCGACGCGGTCGAGGTCGGGGTAAAGCACCCATTTGCCGTCGTACCCGTTCTTGCGCAGCTCTTTCTTTGGGTAAACCTCGGCGAGGTTCGTCCCGAAGTCATTTTCGAGGATCGTCATGAATTCGAATTTGAAGTCGGAGGGGTTCTTCCAGGCTCCACGGTGGAGGAACTGAGCGAGGAAATTCCTCCGCGCGAAGTTGAACTCGCCGTCGGCAATGACCTGCGCGCGGAAGGTGGGACTCGCGTCGCACATCGTGCAGCCGTGCGAATAACTCGCCCCGAGGTTCATGATACGCGAAAAGATCTCAGCCTGTTTGTCGGCGTCGAGGCGCGACACGCAGAATTGCGACGCGTCCTTGCGGAAGGTCGCCGGAGCGCCTGAGGCCGCTGAGGACACGACGGCGAGCGGGAGTGCGACGCACGCCGCCACGAAAGCCTGGGAGAAGCAGGGTGAGATCATCGACTTGGTTCCTCTAGGGGGCCTTCGACCGCGCATCGCGGGGGGAGGAAGCGGCGGTCGTAAGGTCGCGGACGATCGCGGAGTATTGGTGCATTCATGATATCCTGGCCGATCGGTCGGCGTCAACGGCTCAAGTCTTCACGCGAGGATGCCGATATGGATTCGCGAGCATTTTAGATGTTTCGTTATCGAGCTTTCGAGCGCGATGAACAGGGGAAAACGTAACTAACGGGTAGCGTCCCAACGACGCGCGGGGAGGCGAAAGTGGAGTTGAGGAAGCACCGGTCGATTCGTTTCGTCAGTCCCGTTTCCGCCGCAGTGTCTGTTGCCGCCTGCGTTCTTGCGGCCTGCGCCGAACCCTCCAAGTCCGACCGTGCCGGTTTCGAAAAGCCGCGGCAACCCACCACATCTAGCACAGATGCCGGCACTCGGCAGAACCCGGCTGCACCCGTCGACGGCGCCTCCCGACCAACGACACCAGGAACCGGCCAGAGGCCGCCGGGCGCTGCTTCCGGAGGCCAAGACGGAACTTACGACGCCACCACGGCGGGTGCGTGCGCGGATCCGGCGAAAGCACCGCCCACAGTGATGTGCGGGCCCTATTCTCCTGAGCGGCGAGTGCTTTGCCTCGTCTTTGGAGGAGGTTCTAGTTGCCTTGAGGCCGCTCCGCGCGATGGATGGACGCGGACTTTTTCCGACAAGATGCGATCGCACCTTGCTTCCCATGCGCCACGAGGCCCGGAGGAGGCAACCCTTTACGCAACGAGCGGGCCATGCAATGACACGCGCGTCATAGAAGGGCTACCGTTGCGTCTGCTCGATAGCCCCTCCGAGGACGCGAGGGTCGTGGCGGAGCTCGCAGACTCGAGCGACAAGGTGAACGTCGAGAAGACTTTGGGATACTGGAGCCAAGCCAAGGTTGGCCTTCCGGGCGCCGAAAAGATCGGTTGGGTCGTTAGCAAAGGTCTGAGGTGCAACGCGAGTCCGCCTCGTCCGTAGACCGCTCACCAGAATGGACCCGCTTCAAATGAGCGACTTGAGCGCGCCCAGGGCTTCGTCGTAAGCGGAGCGGATTTCGCGCGCATAGCGTCCCAGCTCGTCGTGCGCGTCGGGATGCTCACGAGCCAATCCCTCGAGCTCGGCGCAAAGGCGAGACAGGTGGCGCGCTCCGACGTTGCCACTGCCGCCCTTCAGACGGTGTGCGATGCGCTGAACGACAGCCGCGTTACGTTGGGTAACGCTCGTTTCGAGATGATCGAGAAGGGCTGGGGTCGTTTCGCGGAAGATGGTCACGAGTTCGGCCAGGAGGTCGGGCCGCCCTTCCGTGTTCAGTGAACGGATGCTGTCGATGAGCCTGAGGTCGATTACGGCGTTCGGTGGCAGATGCATCATCGCTCCGAGAGGAAATGAGCTGAGGGGGGAGTCCACGCCGAATCTCTCAAGTGCCCGCCGCGTCGCGACTCGCAGGAGCTGGTAGCGTCGCCACGATGCCGGAGCGCACGTCGAGCGAGAGGCCCGTTCCGTAGATGGACTGGATCTTAACCGCTTGCGAGACGCCTTCGAGCGCCCGGCGCAATTCGAACAGTTTGCGGTAGAAGGCATTGTCGCTCACGTGGATGGGCCCCCACGCCTCGCGCTTTATGATTTCCTTGGGAACCACGGTTCCCTTGGCCTTGATGAGCTGGGCGAGCATGAGGGTTTCCACGGGAGCAATGAACTGCCTTCCCAAGGGACCCGTGACGACGCGATGGGCCGTGTCGAGGCGCACATCGCCGGCGATGAGCGCGGCGCGGGCGGCGCGTTCCTGAAGCTCGGCGAGGCGGGTGCGGAACCGGGCTTGCACCTCGCGGGGCTTGATAGGTTTGAGCAGGAAGTCGTTGGCCCCATGCTTGAACGCCTCATCGAGGCATTCGTCGTCGGGGTCGCTCGTCACGACGATGATGGGCGCGTAATGCCACTGCGTCCGCAAGCGTGGAATGAGCGTTAAACCAGACTCCTCGAGGCCCAGATGGATGTCGAGGAAAACGGCAAGGGGCTCATACTGCGAGCAGACCTGTTCGATTTCCTTACTCGATCCGAACCCCAAGGAACGCACGCCCGTTGCCCGTTCGATGATGCGGCTGACCATGGGATCGTCGTCGATGGTGATTGTGTAGTGCTCGACATCGTTCCGTTGCATTTCACCTGACTCCAAGCGTTGGGGAGGAGGAGGGCTGACTGCGCCCACGGGAGGGCCGTCGTCGTCGCGGGGGATGCTGATCTAAGTCTCGTCCTGTGATGGGACTTTCGTCACTGGCCTTGTTATGGTCATGAGTGGGCGTAGAGACAAGTTAACCCTTACGATTCTTACGTTCATGTATTGGTGTTCCGCACTGGAATCGGTCACTGTGTTGACTAGGGCTAACTAATCGACGTACCCCGTTGTCAGGTTCCACAGGCCGTGGCAGAGGGTACTTCTCCGTCGACCAAATACTGTCCGCAGCCTTTTTGGAGGAAAACCATGCGGATCTTGCCCCGTGGAACCCGTGCGGGTTGTTCGCCGCGCGCAGTCGCTCGTTTGCTCGCGCTTGGTTTGGTTTTGGGCGGATGCGGCGAAGTGAAGCGCATAGCCGGTATAGAGAAGTCGACGAAAAAAACGGAAAAGACGACAGGCGAGCTCAACGAAAATACGAAAGACGTCAAGGAATCCATCGAGGGGGTCGACGTAACGACGCAGGCGATGCGTCGAGAGCTCGACCGAACCCGCAGGGAGCTCCAGGACGCCAACCGCCGGCTCGACGGCGCCAATCGGAACCTT
>JBIKVI010000316.1:0-5184 GCA_044356935.1 Silvanigrellaceae bacterium
TCCCGCGTTCTTGCATCTATGGCTCTCGGAGTGTCGCTCCTAGGGGCCTGCTCCGACTCCCCGCCGACTCCCTACAAGGTGAACGGTAAGTACCGCGCGCAAGTGATGGTCTTCGAGCCCACCTCAACACGCGCAGACGAAAAAAGCACCGCCTACCAGGTTAAAGAGGTTGCGTTCGACTACCTCGAGGACTTCGAGCGCCTCTCGAGTAAGTACTATGAGATCATCGAGGGCGGAGAATTCACCATCAAGGACATCGCCGGCTCTCAGGTCGTCTCCGATGAGTTCTCGGGCGGAGGCAAGCCACGCTTGCGTTACGTCATCGAGAACGGCGTCGTCGTGCCGCGCGACTACAATACGCTCCTGCTTTTGTCGGCCTACTATCAATTCGAGCGCGTGACCGCCTCCTTGGGTGCTACCACCGGAATATCGCCCGACGCCTATTTGAAATCCATGGGTAAGTTCCGTGTCATGTTCGAGCCAAAGATCCGGATAGAAACCGACTCCTCGACCCTCAATGCGACAATCAAGCTCAACGCGGCCTTCGTGCCGGGTAAGGCCCAGTTCATCCTCTTCCAGAGGTCGAACCTCGAGAAGGTGCCGCTCGCCGCGAACCTGCAGGTCATCGCGCACGAATTCGGGCACTCGCTCTTCGAGCGCACGTTTTTCGAGAACAAGTTCGATCGCTGCGAAGGCGACGAGGAAACCATATCGTCGCGCACCGCTGCCAAGCGCTTCGCGCAGGAGTACGCCATTACGGGGCTCAACGAGGGTTTCGCCGACGTCGTTTCGTGGGGTGTCACGGGGAGCACCGATATTTTGAGGGGCTCCATCGACCTCGGCGATAAGGCCGATGAGCGCGACTTTTCTCTGGAGAAATTCACTTTCGATTCTCTGGCGGCCGATAACGACGAGGCTTGCTCGGGGCGCTTCTATTGCGTCGGCACGCTGTTCGCCCGATCCGTCCGCGCGGCGGCGCGCGACCGCAAGGTGGAGACCCGCGATCCCGTGGCGCGGCAGCGCGTGACCACCGAGGTCGTCACTGCCATCGGGAAGACCCAGGCTACGATGCGCACTTTTGGATCAGACGTTTTGCCCGAACCCTCATCGACGGTGAGCGAGTGCAAAACCTCCGACAATGTCGATCTGGTGTACGACGGTAAAGTAACGGGCGCCTTCCTGGCGGGCTTCCTGCGCAACGTGCCCGCCGAGTCGCGTGCCTCCTATTGCAAGGCCTTCGAAAAAGCGTTTGGCAAGACGGCTTTCCCCGTTGCGGCACGAGGAGACTGCCCATGACGCGTTGGCGAACCCACCTCTTGTCGTCGCTTCTCATTGCGCCTTTGGGGTGCTTTCCAGTATGGGCGCGAGCCGACGAGCCCGACTCCGCAGGTTCCTCGATTGCCGCCTCGGCCTCCCGCGCGTCCTCTTTTCAATTGGCTGTTGGCGGTAGTTTCGGCTTTCAGAATCGAAATGAGTACGGCACCTCCAGCTTCACGCGGGTCCATCCCGAGCTCGTGACCTATGGTTACTTTGGCGGATTCCTAGGTCCCGTGTGGTTGCGTCCGGGCCTACGCATCGCGTACCTCGCCGAGCAACCGGAGATGCCGCAGTCCGCTCGCGTGGAGGAGCGGGACTGGACCTTCGCGGGTGAACTCGGCGCAGTGTTCGACTGGTACGTCCTTCCGAGCCTAACCATGGGAGGAGGGGTCATCCGGCGTCGCATTGAGCTCGTGACCAAGGGCGCCGTTTCCGGAGGGCGCGACGACATTTCTCGCACCGAGGTCCTTTCGTTCCTCTACGGCCAATTAGGAGTCGGTATCCCGCTCTGGAAAGGCTTCGTCGTGGTCGAGCCGTTCTATCGATACAGTGGCGTAAAGGGTGATGCACGAATCACATCCACCTACGGCCTAGAATTCACCTTCCAGGTACTTTGAGGCGGATTCTCGGAAACCAATGCGCGAGAAGCATCACTGACGCGCCGAGGCTCATTGAGAATGCGCCCAACGGGAGATCCCACTCATGAGTCCTTCTCCCTCCATGTCTTCCTCCATGTCTTCCTTCGGTGCTCCCCGATGTCGACGCTTCGCGGGCGCCTCCGCCTCCGCCTCCGCCTCCGCCTCCGCCTGGGCCGCGGTGCCCGCCTTGCCCGCCGTTCCCGTCATGCTGTTCGCCCTTGGTGTGTCGTCGGCCTGCGTGTCGCGCGCATTCCACAATGATGAAGGGGCCCAAGCACAGGTCGTGGGCGGGACCCCGGTCGCCCCCGGGGATTTTCCGGGACTCCTGTACAGCTCCACCATGGCTTGCACCGCCACCAAGATTGGGCCGCGCCACGTCCTCACGGCGCGCCATTGCCGACCGGGAATCGCCGTGGGCACTTCGTTGGCTATCGAAGGATGGGATCCTGGCTCTCGGCGAGTCGTTTCCACGTCGGTCGCTGTCACAAAAGTAACTTCCCACGGCGACACGAACTCGCTTCGGAACGTGGATATCGCCGTTATCGAAGTGGCGGCAGGCGATCCTGTTTTCGCCAAGTTCACAACGGCTCCTCTTTCCACCGGCTCCGCTGTCGACGGTTTGCGCGTCACGATGGTGGGTTTCGGATGCACGGCCCGCAAGTCCGTTCCCACGGATGGGAGCGCCGATGGGGGTGGGTTCGCCGTGTCGACGGGAGTCGACAAGACTTCGGTACAGACCTCTTCTTCGATGCCTTCGCAAGCGAAGCAGCAGGTTTCCCCACTCACGCCGGCGAGACAGGCTACGCGGATTTCCTGCGGTTTGAAGATCTTCGGCACGCAGCACCCGGCCCGCGAAACCAACGTCATGTGCCAGTTTCCGGTAACAGCCGGACAACCGGAGCTCACAGCCGGACTGTGTCCGGGCGATTCCGGCGGGCCCCTTTACGTGAATTTAGGCACGTCGCGCACTCCCGCCTGGAAGCTCGTCGGTGTCAGCTCCAACGTGAATCCTCATTCGGGCGAGAGTCGATTCGTTCGCGTTGACGTTGGCGCCAGGGCCCTTAACGACTGGGTCAAGAACGCTTCGAGCTCGCTGGCCGGGACCCTTCAGCCGAGTTCCACCCCGCCTTGAAGGTCACTGCAGTCAAGTCGTTGCGCAGGCTCGTGTCGCCAGCGTGCACGCGCGCGGCGTCGATGAAGCTTGCGAGCATCTCGGGTGCGGACGCGAGCGGGTCGCGTTGCAGGATGTCGGCAAGCGCACCGCGCTGGATGAGCTTTTCGAATCGACGCCCGTGGACGTCCTCGGTGGCGAGGATGCCTTCGGTGCACGCGAAAAAGACCTGACCGCTGAGCAGTTGGAAGGTCGTGGGTGTGCCGTCGATCTCGGCGGCCAACCCCAGCATACCTGGGTTCACCGCGGGGACGATGACCATGGGTTTGCGTTCCGAGGAGCTGAGGACGTAAGGGAACGGCTGTCCGAAACAGGCAAGCGCACCCTGTCCGGTCCCGTGGTCGAAGTGCACGCACAATGCCCGCAGCCCTAGCGCCCCACGGTAGGACGCCCAGACGTAGCGGTTGAGACTCTGGACGAACGCCTCGAGCAGCTGATGTGGCGGATCATTCCTGCTCGCATCGAAGCGATCGGAGAGCGCGGCGACGCACCCGGTGGCGGCGAGGCCCGCGCGCAGCTCGTGGCCTGTCACGTCGCCCAAAACAATGATGCTCGCGTCTCGCCGCTCCAGGCGGAACACGCACAAGAAGTCTCCGTTGATGAAGCGCGATGGCAGGCTTTCGAAGCCGATTCTTTCGCCCAATGCAGCCGAGGCTCCCGTGTCCCCGCTGTCGGACTGGATCCATTTGCGCTGCAACTGCTGCGACAGTTCGAGGCTCGCCGCCAGATCCTGGAATCGCAACTGATGCCAGGCACGTGCCACCTCCGATGCCCAGAGCGTGCAGAGGTGCGCGAAAGGCAGGGGCGCAAGGCGAGGGCCCTCGCCCGGAGTCACGACGGTCACGAGGCTGACGTCGCCTTGGGAGGTGAGGTGGGTTCGCAGGAAGAGCGCATTTCCTTGCCACTCAAGGCCTTGGCCACTTCTCAGGAATTGGATTACGGCCTCGGTCTGCATTTCGGTGAGACTAGCGCGAGCGAGTATATCGTGTCCGCCTGGGCTCGCGGGGCGTCCGCCGCCAGGGAGCAGTCCGCGTCCGTCGCGTTGGCCGCTCGAGGACTCGTCGACGTCACTGCGCGCCTCCAGGAGCCAGCGTGCCTCCCCATCCGCTTGTCGCGCAATGAAAGCCCGGGCCTCTCCGAGTCCGCCGTCCTCGTCACGGAGCACGGCGCAGGCGTTTTGGAGGAAAGTCCGTTCCTCCGCGTGGCGCAAGCGCTCTGCGGTTGCCTTGACCAATGCGCGGGATCGGTTGCGCAGATCGAGCTCCGCAAGGCCATCGTTTACGGCCCCATAAAGCGTGGCTATCTCGCGCAGGTCGAGGGTGTCAGGGCGCAGCCAGCCGATGCGGTCGACATGGTCGGGATCGCGCGCTGCGCGGCGCAAGTGTGAAGACACCTGTTCTATTTTCGAGAGGACGAGGTGTCGCAAGAGGATGAGGAGGGCAAGGCTCGCGGTCAGGGCGCCCAGGCCTCCGGCCAGGCGGCCCGCGAGGGGGAGTTCGCGCATGGCGGCACGCAGGGAGGTTGCCGCACCTGAGCTCGCCGTACCTGAGCTCGCCGTGCTCGGAGCACTGAGAGGCGTGCGTGGAAGGGCCCTACGAACCAGGGCACCCCCCAACCAGGCTCCGAGCAGGGTAAGAACGAGGGTCAGGCCCACCGCCATTGGCAGGAAAGCCAAGAGTCCGCGTCTCGAATCCCGTCGCGCGCTGCGTTTTCCGCTCCTCCGCTGCCTCTCGTTCGCCCTGCGACTCATACGTGTGATCCCCCGCTCGCCACGTGCGACTTGTCGGCGCGGGCACTCTAAATAAGAGGAAAAATGGGGTGCTAGATCTCTGGCATGTTGAAAGTCCTTGCGATAGGTTGCTGATACATTTGAGTGCCCAGTTTTTTTTGGAGATTCTTGTATGAGTTCGCTCAAGGCCCGGAGTCACGAGTGGTTGAAGGATGTGGAGCTAATCGACTCCAAGGAAGAGACCTTGTCCGTAGACGCCTCGGTCTCACTCGACAGCGTCCTCAAGGGCATGGGCGGTAGCCCGCTGCGCGACGAACTCATGGAAGGCG
>JBIKVI010000423.1:0-3084 GCA_044356935.1 Silvanigrellaceae bacterium
ACGCGTCCACGAGCTCTAAAGGCATGACGGGGCGATAAATCGCCGTCCCCACGTCGAAGGCCAATCCCGTTTCGAAGGTCGAGGGCTTGAGGTGCACGGTGAAGGAACGACGCACACCGTTGGCGAGGCGCACATCCACGTCGAGCAATTCACTCTCGGCGTTGAATACGCAAAAACGCCCGCTGCGCGAGGCGTCCGAGCGCTCGGGCGCCGGCAAGCCGCGCTCGTTGAAGAAGTAAGGCCCCTGCCATGCGCGCGATGCGCGCACGTGGACACGCGCGCCGATGAGAAGATCTTTGTTCGCCGCCCCGAGATCGGCGCAAAAGCCGCTCAAGGAGAGATCCTGCCTTAGGCCGAAGGTCGTGGCGATGTCGTCGACGAACGCAGCGCGCTCCAGAACGACTTCCACCACTCCCGACTCCGAAACCGTAACGGGGACGATCCGGCGCGACAGGCGCGAATCGACATCCCATGCGACGATCTCGAAGCGCGCGCCCAACGGGAGGTCGCGGTACTCGAACGAACCATCGGAATCGGGCTGGATCTGCCAGCCGGTCCCAGCGATGCGCAGGACTACGTCAGTCGGCTTGAATCCCCTGGGAACCGTTACCTTTCCGCGGACGCCGACGTATCGCAGGGAAGGCGAGGGGGAACCCATGGGGTCTCGAGCACTCGTGGTAAGGGCGAGACCATCGGTGCCAACCAAGTCGCTCGGGATCTCGAAGCGGCGAGGCGTGGCGGATCCGTTCGAGGCAACCAGTGCTGAATTGACGTCGGCGGTTTCCGCGCCCGGGACCAGGAAACGCCCTTGATTCGCCGGAGTCACATCGGCAGCGAAAGCTCCCCATGCCGCGCTTGCATGGCTGCCTCCGCCGCTCGGCACGGTGACTACGCCTTCGCTTGTGACACGCCTCGTCCCTTCGTCGTCGACGACCTCGATGACGAAACCTTCGGGAGGCCGCGTGGGAGCCCGCTCGGGGACGGCCTCGGGATCGACAGCCGCCACTTCGACGATTCTCCCGTCCAACACGGTGTAGGTCTTTTCCGTTCCGAACGATGCCGGATCGTCGTGGACCTCGAGCAACTGTTCATCACGAATCGCGCCAACGGCAAGCATGCCCGCCCCGTCGCCGTTGACGCCCACGGGCGCATCGGAGGGCACGTTCGAAAGCAGAGATCCGACGTAACGCTCGTCCACTCCTACACGCCCTACCGACCCTCCCAGCATGCTGCGGAATCGGTTGCGCGCGGACTGCAGGATCTCGTAGGGCACGTCCGCGATGGTGTCGTCTTGGACCGTTACGACCAACGGCCCCGGCGTACGCGGGGGTGCAATTTGCCGCGGCCCATCCAGCGTCTCGTAAGCCAATCCTACACCTACGGGATGTTCCTGCAGGGTAACGAGCCTCGCGGCGGGAAGGCTGCCGCCGTCCTCGTCGACTTCCGACTCGACGAACGCGGGGCCCCGCAGCGAGGACTCGACAATGCGGGCATCGACCAAGGCCGACGCCACATCCTCTTCGCCCGGCAGGTCGGCCTCGAGAATAATCTCTTCGATGGATTCCATGAAGACGCCTTCATCGGCCCGAGCCGATGGAGCGTGCGCGAGGTATACGAAGCCGCATGAGATGGCGAACAGACTGGCACCCAAGGGCGGAAAGCGCATCGCGCACACTTGAGCTTCCAATCCTCGAGCCAACCGTGCACCCCGGAGGGCACTGGTCATCCCAAGCATTGAGCCATGTGTTGCCTGTGTTCGTTTCTTCACGCCGGTGTCCTCTGTACTCTGTGGCAATGTTGGCACGGCTTGCGTGGCGGGTGTCGCCGAACCTGCCTTTTTGACACCCCCATGGGTGAGTGAGCGACCGACCTTCCTCCAACGACCGCTCAATGGTGATTCGGCAGATGGACTAGGAAAATTGAGCCGGATCCCATTGCCCCGCCCTGGATCCCTGTCAGATCCCCGGCCCGGCGAACTTGGCAACTTCGAAACGGAGACCAAATCCAAACGCCTTTTCAAAATGCTGCTGCTCCAAGGAGGCCTCATACAGTTCCAGAAAGGCGTCGACCACCCCGTTGAGGCAAACCGTCAAAGTGCACGCCTTGTCCTTCACCGACACCTTAAGCTCCTGAATCTTTCCGAGTCTGCCCCTGTCGAGGCTCGTGGCGAGGCGCACGATAGCGGCCAGCCGTTCGATGGCCTTCCTCTCGCTAGGCTCGAACGGATCGAGGATGTCGTCGGTCTCGCGGGGACCTCTCTTCCTATGGAACCGGATGACAGCCGCGATCGCTTCCAACTCGTGCTCTGTGAATCCGAGAAGTCCCGAATGTCGAACGAGATAGTGAGCGTGCTTATGGTGACCCGTAAACCCGAGGAAACGGCCGCACTCATGCAGGAAAGCGGCGCACCGCAAAAACTCGCGCCATGCGGGTCCGAGCGCGTGCTGGTCTTGCAGCTGATCGAAGAGGCTCACGGCGAGCGAGGTGATGTGCCACGCGTGCGCCTCCTCGACGTGCGTCTTGAGTCCAAACGCGCGCACCGAACGCCAACGCACGTCCTGGGGATTGCCGCGCAGCCATTGCCCCTCGCGCATGAGCGTATCGATGACGATGCCTTCTCGGATGGCCGAGAGCGAGATCGTCCAATAGGGTGCACCCGCCTGTCGCGTCAGCGCGTCGAGAACGAGCACGCCAGCCAAGATGATATCGGCTCGCTTGGGATCCAAGCCCGGCAGCGCGCGGCGTTCCTTTACGGAGCCCGCCTTGAGGATGGCCAACTTCACGAGATCGATTTCCGCGGCGGTGAGCACGACACCATGGTAGTCCCCGGGAGCCTGTTTGCCGGCCAACCCCAAGGCGATGGCCTTGACGGCCTTTATGGTTCCCGATGATCCCACGGCGGTATCGAAGCCAACCTTGCGGATCTCACGCACCACCGGGTCCAAGCGAGAATCCACGTAGCGACACAAAGCCGCCACGTCTTCGGCCGTGGGTGCGTCGCTCGAAAGGTACTTTTGGGTAAGGCGCACCGCGCCGAGCTTGAGCGATGTGGAGAAACGCTCTTCACCCCACTGGCCCAGAAGG
>JBIKVI010000317.1:0-5166 GCA_044356935.1 Silvanigrellaceae bacterium
GTTCGACGTTTGCGCGCGTTACAATCTTCCGCTGGTGCTCATGCACATGCAGGGAGAGCCCGGCACCATGCAGCGAGAGCCTCGCTACGGCGACGTCGTTGGCGAAGTCATGGCGTTCCTCGCGGCAAGGGCGGCAGCCGCCCGAGCCGCGGGTGTGGCTGCCGTGGCCGTGGATCCCGGCATCGGCTTTGGGAAAACGCTCGACCACAATCTCGCACTCCTGTCGGCCACCGGCATGGAAGCCTTGGGCTCGCTGGGCTATCCTGTCCTCATTGGCCTGTCCCGGAAACGTTTCCTGGCTGAGCTGGAGGAACGCCGAGCCGCTCCGCGCCCAGACGTCCTCACCTTAGCCGCGTCGCGCGACGGCCTCTCGAAGGCCTGGGAGCTTCGGGCGGCGGACCGGGGAGCGATCCTCATACGCTCCCATCGCGCTCCCGGCGAGACGCCGCCAGAGCCCGTGGACTTCCCCCCCGAATCGTGAAGGGTGCCCCATCGATGAGTGTCTTGCAGAACTACCTCCTGGCGCAGGTCGAGCGTCGCCTGCGAGAGCGTGACGGCCAACATCGCAACCTCGTCCGAGGGCATTCCGCTCAAGAGGGCTTCGATGCCGGCGTGCGTGCGACCCTGGCGGCGTTGACGGATGTCTTCGCGTTGCCGCGTCCTACCGAACTCGAGGAGGCTGTGGCCCTGGAGGCCACTCGGCGTGCCAACGCGGGCCCACATCCGCGTAGCCGCACGTATCGCGCCGAACCGCATGGCTGGCTTATCGAGGACACCAATGCTTCACAAGTTCTGGGTCTCGTACGCGAGGCCCTGGCCGAAGCGCGATCCAGCGGCGCCGCCCCTGCCGCCGTGGTCTTCGATCTCGACGGAACCCTTTTCGACGTGAGCCATCGCACCTTGGGCATCCTGCGCGAGTGGCTCAACCAACAGGGCGACACGCGGCGTTACCCGCGGGCCCTCGTGCGCCGCGTGGAAGCCATCGACATTTGCCACATCGGCTATTCCCTTGCGCATGCGTTCGAGAACGCCGGCCTCGACATCCGCGATCAAGACGTGGCCGACCTCCTCCAGGCGGCCGAAAAGTTCTGGCGCAAACGATTCTTCGACGGGAAGACCCTCGTAGACCTCGATCGTCCCGTCGAAGGGGCCGCCTCCTTCGTGCACGCGGTGGCCAACGAGGCCGTCCATGTCTGTTACCTCACCGGCCGCGACCACCGCGGCATGGCGGAAGGGACCCGTCGTCAGCTTGAGAACCACGGCTTTCCCGTGGACGACGCGACCTTCCTGCTCAAGCGCGACCATGAACAAGAGGACCACATCTACAAGCAAGAGGCCTTTAGGGCGCTGGCGGAACGCTGGACTGTGGTCGGAAATTTCGAGAATGAATACGTGAACATAGGCCATATGGCACCAGAAGCTCCCAGGGCCGTCCACGTCGTCCTCGACACACAGCATTCTGGCCGGCCCGTGCCGGATTTGCCTATGCGCATCATGCGTTTGGCGGATTTCCGTCGAACCTGACGGCTACGCCGAGCCCCCCGGATTCCGTGGGAATAGTCCCGTAGGCTTAACCGGTTTGACAGGGGGTGCGGACCGTTCATACTAAAGGGCGTTCCTCTTCCTTCCCACGGAGGTTTTAAAGGACCATGGCTCTGTTCAAGCGTTTCGGCGTCTTCTTCCTGGTCAACATCGCCGTCATGGTGACCATCAGCATCATAGCGTCCGCACTTGGGCTCAACCGGTACGTGGTCCAAGGCCCCCAAGGACGCCAGCTCGACTACGCCACCCTCATGGGCTTTTGCCTCCTCTGGGGTATGGTCGGCTCGTTTATCTCGCTGGGAATCTCGCGCATCATGGCCAAGTGGAGCATGGGTGTGAAGGTCATCTCGCCGGAGCAGGCCGCCGGCGAGGATCGGTGGCTCCTTAGCAAGGTCTACGAGCTTTCCGCGAAGGCCGGCCTCAAGACGATGCCCGAAGTGGGAATCTACGAGAGCCCTGAAGTCAACGCGTTCGCAACCGGCCCCACGCGCAACCGCGCTTTGGTGGCCGTTTCCACGGGCCTCTTGCACCGCATGGGTAAAGACGAAATCGAAGGCGTCCTCGCCCATGAGGTGGCTCACGTCGCCAACGGCGACATGGTCACCATGACCCTGGTGCAGGGTGTCATCAACGCCTTCGTCATGTTCTTCGCGCGGATCGCGGCCTTCGCCATCGGGCAGACGGTGAAGGAGGAGCAGCGCCCCATGGTCGAGTTCATCGCCACCATCGTGCTCCAAATCGTGTTCGGCATCCTCGGATCCATCATCGTGGCTAAGTTCTCGCGCTACCGCGAATTCCGCGCCGACGCCGGCGGCGCGAGCCTCGGCGGACGCGGCAAAATGGTTGCCGCGCTCGAGCGCCTGCGCATGGCCCACGACTTCGTGGACGACGGACACAAATCCGTGGCCGCCTTCAAAATCAGTGGCCGGCCCAACGGCTTCCTCGCACTGTTCTCAACGCATCCGCCTCTCGAGGAGCGCATCGAGCGCCTGCGTCAGGCCACGGCCTGACTCAGTCTGCGCTGGAATCGTCGCTCCGACAGGACTCCTCACGCACCGGCTCGGGAGAGGGGAACTCGTCGCCAGCGAGGTAGGACTCGAACTGCTCGTTGAACCGCGACGTGCTGCGCGCATTGGAGCGGTCGAGCCGGCAAGCGGGTGCTTCTTTAAGCAAGGGAACCCGCTTTTCGAGGACGTCCCGCAAACGCTCGGGCAAAGCGGCATACCCGCTCACGCGCGCGCCGCTATAGTTGAGCACGAGCTTGCCCGCGCGCTTCCCCATTTTCATCCAGGGTTCCCAGGGAGCCACGCGGTAATACGAGAGGGCCACGGCGGGAGCCGACGTGTTTTGGCGCTCCATCGAAACCGCTGATGAGGCCTTGCCCAGGAGCGCACGCGGAAAGATGAACTTGTAGGAATCGGCAGACTGCGTCGTCGGGAAGGGTGAGTATTCGGCGAACTTCGGCTGCGTGGAGAGAGGATTCGGGCGATTCGTATTGAAGTCGTGCGAAATAATGGCGACCTCCCCCGCCACGAACGCGCTCATGGACTTCGGCACGAGGAATTCTTGGTAGTCGTATGCCCGGTGCATAACGTTGAGGGTCTCGCTCGTGATGGGGTTCTTCCACCAACGAAGAACTTCCTTGGTCACGGGGTCGAGGTAAAGCGATACCTTCCGGCTGAGCTGCCACCAGCGTCCGGCGCCGTCGCGCACGCACCTCGACACGTCCACGCCCACGAAGTCGAACAGGTAGACGGGGTCAGCGCCCTCGGGGTGCGCGTACATCGACCCGAAGGCGTCGATGTAGGTGGAGGAGCCATCGTCCGCGCAGCGGACGCGAACGTAATCGGCATCGGTCGCTGTGACGTTACCGTAGATGGTTTCCGGCACGGGTCGATCGGCCGACGAACGGGGCGAAGCCCAGGCGGAGATTGGCGACAAGATGGCGATGCAGAGGATCGGGCCGGGAAGGGCGGAAGTGAACTTGTGGGCGAGCGTCATGTCATGGTCTCCTGGTGCGTCGCTCTCGGCTTACACTAACGCGGGACAACCCGTCGCGAGCGATGGGGCAAAATGTCTCCGCCCCTTGCATTCCTTGCCTTGTGCACACAACAAGGACGCGAAGGAAGCCGATGAGTACCGTTGGCACGGGGAGTGCAAAGGGAAACGGGCTTCAAGCATCTTCAGGCCCCCATCTTTCTCCTCTCCTTGCCGAGGTGACCCATGTCTCAAGCCGACCCCACAAGCCGCACGACAGTAGCCGACTTCGTAGACGCCACGGCCGCCCTCACCCGACCTGAACGCATCCATTGGTGCGACGGCTCGCAAGCAGAGTACGACGCTCTGTGCGCGGAACTCGTTACTAAGGGCACGTTCACGCAGCTCTCCTCGAGCCTACGCCCACGCAGCTATCTTGCACGTACCGACCCCCGCGACGTGGCGCGCGTCGAAGAGCGCACCTTCGTTTGCAGCACGCTGGCCGCCGACGCTGGACCCACGAACAACTGGCGCGACCCCGAAGCGATGCGCGACGAGTTGGGCCTGCTCTTCGACGGATGCATGGCCGGGCGCACTCTCTACGTGGTCCCGTTTTGCCTCGGACCCATCGGTTCGCGCTGGGCCGTCTATGGTGTCCAAGTCACCGACTCGGCATACGTCGCCGTGAGCATGCGCCACATGACCCGTATGGGAACCGATGCCCTCAAGGCGATGCAAAAAGAGGGCAAGTTCGTGCCTTGCGTCCATTCGGTGGGCAAACCGCTCTCCGGAGGTGCGCCCGATACGACCTGGCCATGCGATCCCGACAGGACCGTCATCGCTCACTTCCCCGACGAACGCGAAATTTGGAGCTTCGGGAGCGGCTACGGAGGCAACGCTCTCTTGAGCAAGAAATGTCTCGCGCTTCGCCTCGCTTCGGCCATTGGCCGCGACGAGAACTGGCTCGCCGAGCACATGATGGTTTCGGAGTATGTCTCGCCGCGCGGCCTTTCCGTGGTGGTGGCCGCGGCCTTGCCGAGCAGCTGCGGCAAAACGAACCTCGCACTCCTCTCGCCCCCGGCCTCGCACGTCGGCTGGCATGCCCGCGTCCTTGGGGACGACATCGCGTGGCTACGCGTCGACGACGCGGGCCGCTTGCGCGCCGTGAATCCCGAGGCTGGCATGTTCGGGGTCGCGCCGGGCACCTCGTGGGAGAAGACACCCATCGCCATGAAGACCATCGAGAGCGATGCCCTCTTCACCAACGTGGCGCTCACGCCCGAGGGAGATGTGTGGTGGGAAGGCCTCTCTGAAAAACCACCACAGCAACTCACCGACTGGCGTGGCGAACCGTGGACGCCCGGTTGCGGCAGGCTAGCAGCGCATCCCAACGCACGCTTCACCGTGTCGTTGTCGCGCTGCCCCTCGTTGCATACGGCATGGGACGACCCCGAGGGACTCGTCGTCGACGCGCTTGCCTTCGGCGGACGCCGAACGGAAGGCTTGCCGCTCGTGATTGAGGCTCTCAGCTGGGATCATGGCGTGGCCCTCGCAGCCACCATGAGCTCGGAGACGACTGCCGCCGCTGCGGGCAAGCAAGGCATCGTGCGCTACGACCCCTTCGCCATGCTCATGGTGGCTGCGAGG
>JBIKVI010000068.1:0-17400 GCA_044356935.1 Silvanigrellaceae bacterium
CGGCCTGTGCCCCAAGGGCGCCGCCTTCGATGACTTCACCGGTTACTGCGCCGAGGGAGGCGATTCCTTCGGCCCCTTCCCCAAGGCGTTGGTGGCCAAATGCATCGCCGCCGGCGGGGGCACCGTTCCGTGCAATTCAGCGCGCTGGAGCAGAAATCTGCTCAAGAGCCTCCTCTGAGGCTTCAGGCGTCGTCTCAGAGAAAGCCTTTGGCGATTTCCATGAGTTCGCGGTTGGCCTTCTCGGCCGCCGCGAACATTTCTTTTTCCTGGGACGAAAGTTCGAACTCGTAGACCTTCTCGACACCCTTGAGGCCGAGCTTCACGGGCACGCCAAGGAAGCAGCCCTTCACGCCGAACTCGCCGCCGAGTTCGATGGAACAAGGCAGAAGGCGCCCCTGGTTGCGCACGATGCTCTCAACCATGAGCGATGTACCCGCTCCAGGTGCGAGCCAAGCGGAGGTGCCAATGAGGCCCGTGAGTTCGGCGCCCCCTTTTTTGGTTTTCTCGACAACCTCGGTGAGCTTCTCGCTCGTCAGGAGCTTGGTGAGGGGAACACCGCCCACCGTGGCCGTGCTGGTGACGGGGACCATGTCTTTGTCCGTGTGGGCGCCAAGCACGATGGCATTGACGTCTTCCACGGAAGCCCCGGTGGCCAGGGCGATGTTCGTGCGGAAGCGCGCGGAGTCGAGCACGCCAGCAGAACCGATGACGCGCTCGCGCGGGAAGCCCGTGACCTGTTTGGCAACGTAGACCATGGCGTCGAGCGGGTTGCTCACCACGATGAGGATGGCGTTCGGGGCGTGCGTCTTCACGTTCGCGCAAATGTCGCGCACGATTCCCGCGTTGATGTTGATGAGCTCTTCGCGGCTCTGGCCGGGCTTGCGCGGAACGCCCGCAGTCATGACGACAACGTCGGCGTCCTTCATGAGGGAAGGGTCTTCGCCGGCCGTGAACGACGCGTTGTTGAACCCTTCGAACGGGCTGCACTGCGTGAGATCGAGGCCGCGCCCCTGGGCCACGGAGCCCTTGAGGTCGATGAGCGCGAGGTCGCCGAGTTCCTTGACGGCAGCCCAGTGCGCGACAGCCGCGCCGACGTTGCCGCCAGCACCCACGATGGCGATTTTCGGACGTTTCAACATGAGAGCTTCCCCTTTTTTGGGTCGGTTGAACAATGGGTAACGGGTAACGAGAATGAGAGACCACGCGGAGGCGAAAAACTAGCACGGGCGCGGGAACGCCTCAAACGCACCTTCGCGTGGCTGAGGCACTATGGCTTCTCCGCCACGAACAAGCGCGTGGCTCCCGAGAGCCACCGCGTTTCCTTGGGCGCGCGGAAGCCGGCCTCCTCGAGGGAACGCGCGAAGGCCGGGCCCGTGGGCATGGTGGACACCGAACGCGGGAGGTATTCATACGACGCGCGGTCCGACAGCAGACCACCCACCATCGGCAGCACGCGCTTGAAGTAGACGTCGAACATGGCCGCGAGCGCACCGTTCTCCGCGGGGAAGAACTCGAGCACGAGCAATCGTCCGCCCGGCTTCAGGACGCGGTGGAACTCGCGCAGAGCGCGCGCGCGATCGTCCACGTTGCGGAACCCGAAGGCGATGGACAAAGCGTGGGCCGAAGCGTCGGGAACGGGCAAGGCCTCAGCCGAGGCCAACGTGAAGTCGACGTCGCACACCTGGCCGCGTCCGAGGCGCGTCTCGCGCTGCGCGCGCAGGTCGGCGCGCTCGGCGCCGGCGTCCATCATGCCCCGAGAAATGTCGAAACCCTGGAAGGAACCATAGTCGGACCGCGCGCGCAACGCGGCGATCATGACGTCGCCAGTGCCGCAAGCCACGTCGTAGAGGACCCCTTCACCCGATTTCGGCAGGCGAGGAAGAGCGCCCACCAGGGCTTTTCTCCACCGCACGTCCTGGCGCGCCGAGAGGAGGCGATTGAGGAGATCGTAGCGCGGCGAAATTTTGTCGAACATGGCCTGGACAGCCTTGGACTTATCGGAAAGCACGAGATTCATGGTCGAGACTCCGAACGGGGCGGGGAGGACGAAAGGGGAGCGGACGCGGGACGAAGCTTCACGGCCACTCCGCGCGGATCGATGCGCGCAAGAGGGGCGGATGCCCCCCAACGCGCGTCCATATCGGAATCGAAAGGGGAATCGAACCGGGATTTGAACTCGGACTCGGTGCCCACATCGCCGCCCGAGGCCCGCGCTTCGCGCAACAAAATGGGATTACCGGCCACGAGCAGGATGGTGAGATCCGCGACCGTGGAGAGGTCGGTGTTGAGGCGTCCGAGCGCGTCGCGGAACGTGCGCCCAGCTGGCGTGGCCGGCACGACGCCCGACCCTGTTTCGTTGGAAACGACGATGACCGGCACCCCGGCGTCGGCGAGTGTCCGCACGGTGGTCGTGAATTGGCGCGCGCCCGTCTCAAGGTGGGTCGCCAACTGCGGGGCCGAGTAACGTGCGAAATCGCGCGAGAGCTCCCAGGCGAGCCACAGCGTGGCGCAGTCGACCACGACACAGGCCGGGAGGCCCCCCTGGCGATCACGCGCCGCAAGGGCATCGAGCGCATCAAGCCCCGACGGCGGCTCGAGGGTCGTCCACGCAGATGGTCGACCTGAGCGATGACGCTCCACGCGATCGCGCAGTTCGTCGTCGCCTTCGGGAACACGGGCCGTGGCGAGGTAGACGACCTCGCCCTCGCGCGGAGCGGCTCCCTGCCCCCTCGCGCGGAGCGCCAACGAAGCACGCGCGACGTCTTCGGCAAAACGGGTTTTCCCGCTGCGAGCGCCACCCAAGACGATCGCGAGTCCCGCACGCGCCGTCATGGCGTTCGCCTCGGTGCGGCGAGGAAGTCACGCACCACCTCGGCCAGGGCCACGACCTTCGCGGGCGAAACGATGTCCATCGTGTCTTTTGGGGTGTGCCACTCCTCGAGGTTCGTCCAGTCGATGACGTGCACGAAGGGAACACCCCGCTGCGCGAAGGGAATATGATCGTCTTCGATGCCCAAGGGCACGACGCTCATGGACACGGCGCCACGCTTTGCCACGAGCTGCGAAGAAGCCTCGGGATGCGACCCTTGGGTGAGGAAAAGCTTTTGCTTGGCATGCCCCACCATGTCGAAAAGCACCAGGAGGGTAACGGGTTTGCCTCCGTAAGCGAGGCGGGGCCTACCGGCGGCGTCCTTAACGCCGGGCAATACGGTGAGCTGGGTTTCGGCGAAGGCGCGCGAACCGTAGAGGTGATCCTTGACTCCCGCGAGACGCTCGCCATCGTTCCAGTCGCGAAGGAACGCTTCCTCGCCATCGAACAGCACGAAGTGGACGTCACAGGCGCCGTAGCTTCCCTTCGGGACGGTGCGCTTGCCGAGAACACGGGCAAGTTCGAGGAGCAGGACCGTCGAGGAGCCGCCATCGTTGGCGCCCACGAATCTGAACTCGTCGTAGTGCTTGGTGTCGTAGTGTCCACCCAAAAGGAGCGCGCACGCGTCGGAGCCCCTGCGCGTTGCGACGACGTTGCGACCGCTTTCCTTCACGGTCCGCGGGGCCGCTGAGGGCACGGATTTGCCCTCAGCGGCCAGCTTGGCGTTGGCGCGGTGTGGCGCGTCGACCTCAAACGCGTGGAACTTCGCGTCGAGCCCCGCGCTCGAAAACGCCTTGAGGAGGTGGTCGGCATAAGCCTTCTGAGCGGCGGTGCCCATGGGATGAGGCTCGCGCGTAAAGCGTTCCCACTCCTTCTTGACGCGTGATGCGCTGAACGCGGCATCCTTCGATTGCCCGTTCTTCGAACCTCCTTTGGCAGGAGCGGGGCAGGCGCCCTTGGAATCACGCTGGTTGCCGAAACCTTCGCCACAAGCGCGCGCCACCGAGGACAGGCAAAGCAGGCTCAGGAGAGTCATTGCGGCCACCCGCATCTGTCTACCTGGGTGAGTCCTCGTTTCCATTGTGCATCCGCCCGACTGTGGTTTAGACCAGACCCCTCGTAACCGGAGGTTTCATGCGCATCGTACTTTGCAACGACGACGGCCACCAGGCGCTCGGAATCAGCACCTTGGCCCGCGCCCTCGAGGAGGCCGGGCACGAGGTCTTCGTGGTGGCCCCGAGCGAGGAACGCAGCGGGCAATCGCACGCCATGACCTTCTTCCGCCCAGTGCTCGTGCGTCAAGTGGCCGCGCGCACGTGGTCGGTCCACGGCACGCCAGCCGACTGCGCGGCTATCGCGCTGAAACGCCTGTTCCTCGACGCTCCGCCCGACCTCGTCGTGTCCGGCATCAATCACGGCCTCAACGTGGGTTGGGACGTCAACTACTCCGGCACCGTTGGCGCCGCTACCGAAGCCGCACTCCTCGGGAGCAAAGCCATCGCGGTTTCGGTGGATCTCGATGCCGCCCGCTCCCCTGCCGAGGTTGAGCAGTGTTTCCAGCTCGCAGCCGAAGTCGTCGTGAAGACCGTGGCCCATTATAGTCACCTTCCTTGGGCTTCCCTCGAGGTGCTCAACATAAACCATCCGGGTTTGGGTTGCCGGGGACTGTTGCCCGCCGCGAGCGGGGGCTACAGCATGTACGTTCCCCACGTGGCCGAATTGACTGCGGGCGATCACGCCCACCCCAACCTGCGGGTTTTCATGCTCGGAGGCACCAAGCGCCGCTCCAACGACGACGCGAGCCAAGACGTCACGCTGGTTCAACAGGGCTTTTGTACATTTTCCCTCCTCAGGGCTCGGCAGAGCAGCACCGACGACGCGGCCACGCATTCCGCGCTGGCGGCATTCGTGCAGGAGTTGTGAGGCTGCCATGGGCTCGCCAACGCCCATAAATTGGGCACGCGACTTCGCCGCGGGGCTCGTTTCCATACGTCAGCTGGTCGATGCCGGACTGGTCGAGGTGGCCGACGCGGCGTCTTTGGAAGACGTCAAGGAAGCCTTCGACATCCGGGTCCCCAACTCCCTGCTCGAGGGAGTCCTCTCAGGCGATCCGACGCTTGCACGCCAGTTCGTGCCTTCGCCTGAAGAACTCGCCATCCTCCCTGCGGAACTCGAGGACCCCATCGGCGATGAGGCGTGGTCACCGGTCGATGGGGTCACCCACCGGTATCCCGACCGCGCTCTCCTCAAGCTCACTTATCAGTGCGCGAGCTACTGCCGCTTCTGTTTTCGCCGCTACAAGGTGTCCGAACCCGACAACAACCTCGACCCTGCCGCGCTGGATCGCGCCCTTGACTACATCGCCCGCAGCAGCGGCATACGGGAAGTCATCCTTACGGGAGGCGATCCTCTTACACTCACCGACGCCCGCCTTGCCGTGGCCTGCGAGGCGCTCGCACGCATGCCGCATGTGCGTCTGCTCAGGATTCACACCCGTATTCCCACGGTTTTGCCTTCCCGCATCACGCCGGCGCTGCTTGCAACTCTGCGCTCGAGCGGCAAGGCCGTGTGGCTCGTGGCGCACATCAACGCGTTAGCGGAACTGACTGGGGAGGCCCGCTCGGCGCTCGGCCGACTCGTGGACGGCGGCATCCCTGTTTTGGCTCAAAGCGTTCTCCTCCGAGGGGTTAACGCCACCACCGAGGCACTTGCAAGCCTGTTCGAGGAACTCGCCTCCCTGCGGGTAACACCCTACTACCTCCACTATCCCGACCTCGCTCGCGGCACGGGGCATTTCCGGGTCCCGCTCACCGAGGCATTGGACATCGTACGGGGTCTGCGTGGCCGCACGAGCGGATTCGCCATTCCAAGGCTTGTGGTCGATATTCCCGGAGGCCGTGGAAAAGTGGTGGTCGAACCCGAGGGAGCGCGGCACCTCGGTGGGGGGACCTGGTGTTTTCGGAGTCCTCTCGATGGCGGCGAGACCATCGTCAACTACCCGGAATAACGGACAGGGAAAGTCAAGGTAACAACTTTCGCATCGTTCCCCTCAAGCCCACGGGGGCTGCCACCGAACATCCCTGTGAGCCCCGGGGGACGACCTCCGGGTCAAGCTATTTGTGGATACGTTTTCAAGAGGGGGAACGAGAGCATGACAGAGATCCAAGCGATGAAGACGAACCGGAACAGCCAAGCGGGATTCAGCCTCGTGGAGCTGATGGTGGTGGTGACCATCATCGGCATCCTCGCGGGCGTGGCCGTGCCGAAGTTCCAAACATTCCGTGCGCGCGCGTCGCAAACCGAGGCAAAATCGGGCCTCAACGGCGTCTACCTGACGATGCAGGCTTATTTCGCCAACTATGGCGACTACGTTGGAGTGGCCTACGCCGACGGCAATTTGATTCTCAACACGGGCCTTCCGGGGACCGCCGCGCCTTTGGTGGGCTTCACCCTCACCGGTAATCGACCCAAGTACCGCTACGCCCTCCTCGCACAAGCGGAAAACCCGGCGACCGGCGTACCGGGTGCCTGGGCGGCCTATGCGTACTCGAATTCATCCATGGGAACCGCCGCGGGCGCCCGGGTGTGGGACCACCAACGCATCAACACGAACAAGTGGGCCTGCTCCATGTACGATGGCGTTGCAGGAATTCCGGGAATCCCCGCCCCCGGCATCAAGGTGGCTGCAAACCCTCGGCAATGCCCCGAAGCCTCGACGGGCGCCATTGGCGGCATCACCGGCGCAGCCCTCCGCGTGGCCGACGAACCCGACTAAGCCACTCCGTCAGGCTTGAGAGGCGGGATTGGAATTCCCTTGCCGATTCAGCCATCATCCCCCGCAAGGCCAAGGTGCAATCGCGCACCAGGCTTTGTGGGGGTCCTCTTTTTCCATGAGTCAGCGCGTGAGTGGATGGATCCTGCCCGATGGCTCGTGGCATGAGTGCGCTCCTTGGGAGCACATACAGGTAGCCAAAACGTTTCCGGTCGTCATGGAGAAGCGTAAAGTCGACATCGAGCTCCACGCACTCTGGGACGACCCCGACGACGAGAGGATCCGGCATTGCCTCGCCCGTATCGGCTTGGTGAAGGTCTGCTATCATCTCGTCGATGCCGATTCTCTCACCCCGCGTCAGCTCCGTATGCTCCAGCAGGTCTATGGTTTCCACTCCCTTGAAGACGAGATCGAGTTCATAGGCCGCATCCGGGGGAAGGTCGAACTCCGGATCCTCATGAAGATCCGCGACCCGGAGCGGCTCAACGCCTTGGGAATGTGAGCCCACTCGCCAAGCATTGGGATGTGCGTTTTCCTTGCGGATCCCTATGCCTGGTGCTATGTCCGCCGTCTGGATTCAATCGAACCACCCTCGATTCTCGTCATCTCATTGTATTGCAGGAGGTTTCTGTGCACGGTTCCCGTCATCGCCGCAAGCACCCTAAGGGCCGTCGTAAAGTCGGTCGCAAGAAGCGTCGTCTCCTGAGGCGCCGTCGCGCTGCGAGAACGGGCGGCAAGTAAGCCCCCGCGGCGCTCACTTCATGGGAGCGCCTTGTGCGAATCCCCAGGACCTTCCCACGAAGGTTCTGGGGATTTCTTTTTTGGCTTCATCCGTGGGGCGTCGTTCGTGGAAAAAAGCCAAAGACGATGCCAAATCTTACTCTCTAGAATCGAAGTCACTCTGCCGATTCATCCCTTTATGGGAGAGCGCACATGCAGGACGTTTTTTTGTGCGGCAAAATGGCCGAACACTTCGAAACACTTAGAGAGCACTTCGCCCAACGCGATGACGTGAAGGTCCACTCTGTTTTGTTCCTTGGCCGCATCGCTCCCACGGTCAAGTTGGCGCACCGTCCGCTCCTCGTTCTCTGCGAGAGTGACAAATCGGATAGACGTTCGGCATTCGCCCTGCTCAACCAACTGCGCTGCGAGACGCGATGGTTCCATGTGCCCGTGCTCATGTGCCAAATCCAGGGCCGCCCGCCTACCGTGGTGCAGAAGTCCTTCGACCAGTCGCTTGTCCTCAACGTCCGCCTCAGCCTGGACGTGGCCGAAGACACGCTCGCCCAGAGCATCCACGCCATCCTCGCGCAAGAGCAGAATGCCCCCTTCGAGGTCAAAAACTCCCGGCGGGCAGAGCTCGCTCTTGCGGAGGGAAAACCCTCGAAAGCCATGTCGCTTCTCTACAGTGTCCTCGAGCAAGCCCCCAAATTCGCTCCAGCCCACGCCTTGCTTGGCGAGGCCTGGTTGCGCTCAGGCGAGTCCAAAAAAGCGCGCGCATTTTTTCAGTCAGCTCTCCACATTGACCCGAAGTTCCTGGCCGCCCTCTGGGGACTTGGCAAGTGCGCCTCACGCGAAAAGAATCATGCGGACGCCATCGAACTCTTCCGCCAGGCGGCCGCCCAGGACGTTCTGTCCTTGCCTCAGCTCAAGGATCTCGGGAAGGCCCACCTTGCAGTGAACGATACGAGCTCAGCGAAGGTCGCCTTTGAATCCATCCTAGGCCACGACCCCGACGACGCTGACGCCACTGCGGGATTAGGCGAGGTGGCTCTGCTCGAGGGCGACGTCGAGCTCGCCGTGAAACTCTTCGACGCCTGCAAGCGTCCCGATCAGCTCGCAACCTCGCTCAACGAGTTAGGCATCGCCATGGCGAACACGGGCAACTTCGACGCCGCCGTAGCCGCATATACGCGCGCATCGGCGTTCCTAAGTTCTTCGCGCAAGCTCCACCTGCTTGAGTACAACGTGGGGCTCGCTTACTGGCGAGCGGAACGCTTCGAGGAAGCCGTCGAATGGTTCCGCAAGGCACTCGAGCGCGAGCCAAACTACGAACGCGCGCGACGCGCCCTCGAGCGGACGCAGTCGGGAAAGCGCACGCGAAGCGCGTGAGCCCCCTCGCTCGATCGCTCACATCGACGCGATCGCTCGGTGCGAGTGCGCCGTGATCTCGATCAGGGCCTCGATGAGCCTCCGAACGTCGCGCTGACGGGGAATGAAGTAACGCGCATGGGTTACGTCCGCACTCGCCCTCCCCACGCGGACACTAAAGAGCGCCGGCGAGGCGAGGGCAAAAACGTCCTCGTCGGTCACGTCGTCGCCCACGTAGAGGCTCCGCTGGCAAGCGAGCGAGTCCTGGAACGCCGTGAGGGCCGTTCCCTTATGCGGGAGGGCGGGGTGCACCAGGTTAAGCACCTCCTTGCCGGCCACGAGGCGGGGCGAGGGCGTAAGCCGTCCCGCCAGTGCCCGCAGGTGCTCACGCGCCTGCACTCGCCGGGGTGCGTTACGGTAGTGGAGCGCCAGGCTGAAGGTCTTGTCCTCCAACACCACGCCTTCCAGGCTCTCCACTCCGTTCTCCACGAGGTGCTGCCTCCAGCCGACGGAGGTGCTGCGCGAAAGTGCCAGATCGCCCTCGGTCACGAAGGGGCTTTCCATTCCGTGATTGCCCGCGAGCAAAACGCCGGGTATGCGCACGCGTTGTCTCAAATCGGCTACGGAACGCCCTGAAATAACCACGACGCGGCAGTTGGCTTCCACGAGCCGAGCGAGGCACCGCTCGACTTCGGGCCGCATGGCAGCATCGTCGGGCCTTGGCACGATGGGAGCCAGCGTGCCGTCGAAATCGAAAGCGCACACGAGCCCAGAGGGCACTGCGCAAAACTCAGACAGGCGCCGAAGCGCGTTCGGGGAAAAGAGATTTCTCATTTCGGTTCCAGGTTCCGGTTTTCATGAGCAGGCGGTTTTTGCGGCGCACGGACGCGGCGTCGAGGAGCATTCTCGCCGCCCAGCGGTAAACGTTGAAGTCGCGCACGAGATTGCGCAGGCTGCGCATGCGCTCCCGCTGTTCCACGAGCGGCATGGCGAGGGCGTGCGCCAGCGCCTCGGCGCACTCGTCGATGTTGTAGGGGTTTATAATGAGAGCCTCGGAGAGCTCCCTCGAGGCTCCGGCGAACATACTCAAGATGAGCACGCCGGTGTCGTCGTCGCGCGCGGCGACGTACTCCTTGGCCACGAGGTTCATGCCGTCATGCAGGCTCGTGACGAAACACAACTCCGAGGCACGGTAATACTCGAGGACCTGCTGCGGTTCGTGGTGCTCAATGAGGAGGAGGAGCGGCGGCACGGTGGCGGCCGAAAATTTCTCGTTGATGCGTGCGGCCGTCTCGCGCACCTCATGGTCGAAATTGCGATAGCTCGGGAGCTGGCTGCGAGAAGGGGCCGCTATCTGAAGGAACGTGAATCTGCCGACCCATTGGGGATGCAGTTCGAAAAGGCGCTCCACCGAAAGCAGGCGCTCTACGATCCCCTTGGTGTAGTCGAGGCGATCGACGCCCACGCCGATGCGATGGTCCACGGGGAAACCATGCCGTTCGAAGACGCGGTCGCGGCACTCCGCGAGACTCGGCGCATCGGCCTGCCAACGCGGAGGCCACTCGATGGAGATGGGATAGGGTTTGATGGCTGTGACCTCGCCATGGAACGAGATGCTGGCATTCTCCTTGTCGATGCGCGACTCGAGGAAACGGTCGACGGTTTCGATGAAGTTGTTGCAGTGGAACTGCGTGTGGAATCCAACGATGCTGCTGCCGAGCAAACCCTCCATGATTTCGTTGCGCCAAGGACAGATGCCGAAGCTCTCCGCGTTGGGCCATGGGATGTGCCAAAAGGTGATGATGGTGGCGTTTGGGAGCAGGTCGCGCAGCATGCGCGGCACGAGAGCGAGGTGGTAGTCTTGAACCAAGACGACGGGATCGTCTGTCTTCGCGTCGCGGGCAACGGCGCGGGCGAACTTCTCGTTCACCTGGCGGTACGTTTCCCAATCACTCGTGCGAAAAACCGGACGCGTGTGCGCGATGTGGCAGAGCGGCCAGAGCCCTTCGTTCGAGAACCCGTAATAGTAGCCCTGCTCTTCTTCGGGCGTGAGCCAGACTCGGTGGATTTCGTATTGGGCGCGCCCAGGGGGCACCGCCACGCGATCGCGCGCGTCGACGACGTCGCGGTCGGCGGAGCCGCTTCCGTGTGCGACCCAGACGCCCGAGCACGCACGCACGATGGGTTCCACGGCCGTCACCAGTCCGCTCGCCGGGAACTGGACGTCGATGCCGCCGTCCTTGTTCCGTTTGTGGATGTAGGGTTCGCGGTTCGACACCACGATGACCTCGTCTTCGGCGAACTCACGCGATAGGAGGCTTTTGAGAGTGCTGGCGGTCCAATGCTGGACGTCGCCCTCGACGGCCGAACGGCGGTTCTCAAGCTCCCGCACGAGGCTCTTGAGATCCTTCATGATGGGCAGGAATTCGCGATTGCGCGAGGCGAACGACTTGGAGGCGGGCGCGTGGCGGCGCGCGCCCGAAAGCAGGGCGCGAACGCTCCTCACCCAACACAGGAGGCTCCAGCGCGCCACGACCACCGTCACTGTGGAGACGACGATGCCCACCGCCACGAACAGGAGGAAGAGGAACCTCTTCGTGTCGCGTTGCCGACGTCCTATGAAACTCGTGTCGTGTACGAAGAGGAGAGCGTACGATGCTCCTTCCAAAGTAACGGAAGTGAGCCGCACGTCGCCCTCTGACAGAGCCATGGAGCGTCCTTCCTGCGCAGGGAGACCCGCAGCGTCGCCGCAGCCGACACCGCCGGGAAAACTCGTCGACGCTGCGCGCACGACGCCGTTGGATGCACACACAGCGACTCCAAGGAGGCGCTCATCGCGGATTGTCTTGTCGAGGATCTCGCCGACTTTGCGCAGGCTCGTGGGCGCGTTCTCCAAAAGGAGGGGGTCGAGGGACTCCTGCAACGCGCTCGCGATGGCCCGCGCGCGAATGTCGAGATCGCGCTGGAACCAACGCACGGTCATAGCTTCGGTTACGGGAACAAGCGCGATGGCAAGTAACGCGAGGATCCCGACGAGAGGCAGAATGAACCTCAACCCCAGTCTGAACATGCGCTCTCCCTCGTGATAAGACTTCGCTTTGACGCTTCCAGGTTGTAGTGCGCAGGGAAGAGCCAAGACAAGCCATTCGCAGATGACAGGGGACCATTTATGTACGACCTCGGAATCGTGGGAAACTGCAATGCCTCGGCTCTCGTCTCACGCGAAGGTGAAGTCGTGTGGATGTGCCTTCCGCGTCCCGATGCGCCACCGGTTTTCGGAAAGCTGCTCGATGCGGCCGGAGGCTCCTTCTCCATACGCCCAGTGCATCCGCTCGCGAGCGCACAGCAGGAGTACATCGAGAACACCTGCGTGCTCACAACGCGCATCACCGATACGCGCGGCAACAGTTTCGAAATCACCGACTTCTTCCCTCGATTCGAGCAGTACCACCGCACGTACCGTCCCCTGCAGTTCTTCCGGATCGTGCGTCCGCTCGCGGGCATGCCCCGGGTTCGATTACAAGCGGAGCCCGTGCTCGGATGGACCAAAGAGCACGCGGAGCGATCCCGGGGAAACAGCCACATCCGTTTCCTCGGCTACGCCGACCAATTGCGGCTCACAACATCGGCCCCTCTCACGTACATCCTCGACTCCCAGGAAATCCTCCTCACCGAGCCCCTGTACTTCGCGCTCACATGGGGCGTTCCTCTGGAAGACGACATAGGTAACGTCGCGCAAACCTTCCTCTCCAAGACGGTGGACTATTGGCGCGGCTGGGTGCGGGGCTGCGCCATTCCATCGCAGTTCCAAAAGGAGGTCATCCGCTCTGCCCTCACGCTGAAGCTCCACTGTTACGACGAGACGGGAGCCATCCTCGCGAGCGTGAGCTCGAGCCTGCCGGAGATTCCCGGCGAGGTGCGCAATTGGGACTATCGCTTCTGCTGGATCCGCGATGCCTATTTCACCGTTTCGGCGCTCCATCGCCTGGGCCACTATGACGAACTCATGGGCGTCCTGAAGTTCCTCCTCGCGCTCCTGCGAGCCCACGAACTCAACGACCTTTCGCCGGTCTACACGGTGGATGGCGGATTGCCCCTGCCTGAATTGCTCCACGAGGGCTGGGCGGGCCATGGGGGCGGTCGCCCCGTGCGATCGGGAAATCAGGCCGCGGAACACGTGCAGAACGACGTCTACGGCGAGCTCCTGCTCGCACTCTGCCCCATTTTCTTCGACGCGCGCTTCTCCGACCTGCGTACGCCGCAGCTCGAGCGCGACCTGCGCACGCTCGCGCTCAAGTGCCATCGCACGCTCGGGCAATCGGACGCGGGCCTCTGGGAGCTGCGGGCAGGATGGAAGGTCCACAACTTCACGACGCTCATGAGCTGGGCGGGCCTCGAGCGCTACGAGCGCATCGTGCGCCTAGGCCTGGCCAAGGGCGATGCCGCCGAGGCAGCCACGATGCGCGACGAGGCCGCAGCCCTCCTTGAGGCGGCCGCCCAAGGAGATGTCGTGACCAACGCCAAGGGCGAGGACGTCACCGACGCGTCGCTCTGCCTGCTCTCCACCCTGCGTTACCCCAACGAGAGGCTCGTCGAGGGCACACTCACCGCCATCGCAGGCGAGCTGTGCGCTCGCGACGCCTTCGGCGCGCCCTCGGCCTTTTTCTTCCGCTACCGTTACAAGGACGACTTCGGGAATCCGGCCTATCCGTTCCTCGTGTGTTCCTTTTGGTACATCGAAGCCATCGCCCGGCAGGGGCGCCGCCAAGAGGCTCGCAAGCTGCTCGAGGACGTGTGCCGATCTGCCAATCACCTCGGCCTTTTCTCCGAGCACTTCGATCACCTCGCGGGGCACCAAACCGGCAACTTCCCACAGTGTTACTCGCACGTGGGTCTCATCCATTGTGCGTTCGCTGTGAGTGAGCCTTGGGATGCGGTGCTCTGACCAGGGCGGCGAGGCGGGCGATCAGAGTCCCCCTTAAGTTCACAAGGCGAAAGACAAATTTCTTCGGGCTAAGTGCGGGGACCCCTGCGCGATCGGCCGTGAGGTCGGGTACACTTTCACGACCCTATGCCCCCATCCTTCGTCTTCACAGGAGATTCCCATGCCGCACATCGCACTCCCCACCGACGCTCCCGGTATCCTCGGTCCGATGGCCTATCGCCCCGACACGGCGGTTCCCCTCAACGCCCTCGCTGAGGTCCTCCTGCGCGGCCCTTCGCCTCTCACCTCGGGCGAACGCGAAACCATCGCCGCGTGGACGTCCCACCTCAATGGCTGCCGGTTCTGCACGAACTCCCATGGGGCCGCCGCGCGTGCGTGGCTGGAGGCCGACGCCCCCATGCTCGATCGCTTGTTGGAAAAGGGTGACACAAGCCACTTCGACGCACGCATGCAGGCGCTGCTCGCCATTTCGGCTGCCCTCAGGGCCGACGTTCAGGGAGTGACTCCTGCGCTCGTGGAGAGTGCAAAGACGGCTGGTGCGAGCGATCGCGAGATCCACGACGCGGTCCTCATCACCGCGGCTTTCTGCATGTTCAACCGTTACGTTGATGGCCTCGCAACGCAGGAGGCGCCCGCGGAAGCGTATGCGCCCATGGGCCGCATGCTCCGCGAACAGGGCTACGTTGCTTTCCCTACTTAAGTGCGTCTGCCGCAGGAGGAGAAGCATGCGCGTTTCGCGAAAAACTCGACTCCTGGGAATGGCGTTTCTCTGCGCGTGGGCGCTCGTCGCTTGTCGGCAGTCCATCGCCGTGGACGAGGCGTCCCCGAATCGCCCCGTGGCCGACGAGCGCGTCCCGATTCCTCCTTCGCCAACCTCCACTGCTCCCATAGGCACCACGCCGGTCGTCGCGCCCGGCGCACCGTCCGGCGCACCGTCCGGCGCGCCTATCATGGCCCCGCTCCCCAAGAAGGTCGCGCTGCGGGGAGCCTGGCTCACCAACGTGGGCAGCCAAATCCTGTACGACAAGGCTCTCCTGCGCGAGGCGTTCTCGTCGATGAAGGCTTGGGGGCTCAACGCCGCTTACGTGGTTGTATGGCATAAGGGTTACACGCTCTACCCTTCCGAGGTCGCCCGGAAATTCTCGGGAGCTGCCGTCGAACCACACAAGGAAATCTACCGCTCGTGGGACATGCTCGCCGAGTGCGTAAAGCTCGGCAAGGAGTTCGGAATCAGCGTCATCCCGTGGTTCGAATGGGGCCTCAAGATTCCCGAGGGCCACTCCGCGCTGAAGAGCCGGGCTCACTGGTTCACCAAGCAAAGTAACGGCCAGATTTTCGCAGGCTCCGACCCACGTTTTGCCTACCTCAACCCCACCCTCGACGAAGTGCGGGGATTCTTCGCCGACCTCGTCACCGAGCTCCTCGGGAAGTACGACGTCCAAGGCGTGCAGTTCGACGACCACTTCTCACTCGCCCGCGCGTTCGGCTACGACGACGCCACGAAATCGGTGTTCCGTTCCCGCCATGGTCGCGAGGCTCCTGCCAACACCAGTGACTCCGCGTGGAAGAGCGTCCGCGCCAACATGGTCACCGATATGCTCCACTACGTCCTGCGAGCCGCGAAGGCCAAGAAGCCCAACCTCATCTTGAGCGTCGCTCCCATCGGCTACCCTTTTTCCTACGACGAGCACCTGGTCGAATGGCCGCGTTGGCTCGACATGGGGCTGGTGAACGAAGTCATCGTGCAGGTCTACAGGGAAGACATACCCTCCTTCCGAAGGGAATTAGGGACAGCCTCCATCCAAAAAGCGCGCGGCAAGGTGAAGTCCGTCGGCATCGGAGTGTGGGCTGGCTACCCCGAGAAACGCATTGACATCGACTTCGTCGTCGAGAAGTCGAAGATCGCCCAGTCTCAAGGTTACGGCGTCGCTTACTTCTATTACGAAGCCTTGAAAACCTGGATGCCGGCAAACGAAACCGCAGAGGAGCGGCGCAGGAAGCTCGGCCAGTTTTTCAGCGAACCCGCGCGCTCGCACTGACTTCAGTACCCCGACCACTCGAAGGATTCGTCCACGAGGAGAGGTCTCCTGTCGGCATCGAAGAACCCACCGGCCGACCAGTTTACATCGCTAAATGCGCACCCTGCGGCAAGAGCCTCCTCTTTCGTAGAAAAAGTGTATGTCGCAGTGGACTCGGAAGACTCAGGGAGGTCACACCCTTCCTGTTGAACTCCGAGGTAAAAAGCCAGCAACTCGCCGTCGCTGAGGGTCAAAACATGAAGAGTCTTGAGCCACGGCTTTCCGACAGTCGAGTAGGGATATTCCTCGTGCAGGTAAACGCTCTCGGCCATGAAATCAAGCGCAGTCTGAAACTCGCCCCCACCAACTCCGTTGAGGGCCATCTGAATATCTTGAGAATTCAGGTACTGGTTCAGACGCAAATTTGAAGACTTCTCGGAGCCGAAGTTGCGGACCATTTCAACTTTTTCGTCTGTGCCCAGTTCGTTCCAGCGGGCTTTGGTCATGACCAACGTCGAATTGTCAGCGGTCTTGGGTTCGACTATGTCCGATCGCGCATTTGTGCTTTGCCCGCAAGCGCAAAGAAGCAGAAAAAGAATGCAACACTTAACGATCACAACCATAGAACAACTCCTTCGAATGTCATGACTTCGAGAGCAGGCGTCGCTCGTAGAGCCGCCAGGTCGAGGTGGCTCTACGAGCGACGAAAACCCTGCGCGGGCCCCTCGAAATCAACCACATTTATAGTGGCTCAGTATCCATTCAAAGCAAAAACTCCGCCTTTCCAAGCAAGGAAAGACGGAGTGCTTCGTGCGTCACCCAGGAGGATGCCACGCGCTCGATTAACGCTTCGAGAACTGGAAGCGGGCGCGGGCACTCTTGAGGCCGTACATCTTGCGTTCCTTCTTGCGGGGGTCACGCGTGATGAGTCCGGCGATTTTCAGCGTCGGGCGCAGCTCGGGGTTGTACTCGAGCAGGGCGCGGGTGATGCCGTGGCGGATGGCGCCGGCCTGGCCGGAAAGGCCGCCACCGACGACGTTCACCTTGATGTCGAACTTGCCAACCAACTGCGTCAGGTTGAGCGGCTGCTCGATGACCATGCGCGAGGTGGGACGCTTGAAGAAGTCTTCAAGGCTGCGGGTGTTGATTGTGATCTGGCCGGTGCCCTCGCGCAGGAACACGCGAGCGATGGCGGTCTTGCGCTTGCCGACTCCGGTGAAATACTTGGTGGCCATTTTAGGCTTCCTTCCTCAATTCGTTTCGCGAATTCGTCGGTGTTTTTTGGCGTTTGCCGGAACGTTAGGCCTTGGCCGTACGCTCGGGCAGGGGCTCGGGCTTCTGCGCGGTGTGCGGATGCTCGGCGCCCTTGTAAACGCGCAGGTTGCGGAACACTTCGCGACCTAGGACGTTGTGGGGAAGCATGCCCTTGACGGCGATCTCAAGGAGGCGCTCAGGGTGAGTGGCGCGGATTTCCGCGGCCGTGAAGGTCTTCAATCCGCCGAAGTATCCGGTGTGGCGGTGATAAAGCTTCTTGAGCTCCTTGGTGCCTTTGAGGACCACCTTGTCGGCGTTGATGACGATAATGTTGTCGCCGGTATCGACGTGCGGCGTGAACGTAGGCTTGTGCTTGCCGCGCAGGATATAGGCGATTTGCGTGGCGAGTCGGCCGAGGGTGAGATCGGTGGCATCGACGATGTACCACTTC
>JBIKVI010000319.1:0-5054 GCA_044356935.1 Silvanigrellaceae bacterium
TCGTCGTCGACCCTTACGGTTGACGAAGGCTGCTTCTTTTTCCAGAGAGGGGGCCTACCGTTACTTCCTGCCTTCATGGGACTCCGAGGAGGCCTCGCACGCAACGTCGCCCTGGGCCCCTTGGTCTCCTTCGTATTTGCTCTCGTCGCAGGCTGCAACGAGTCCGAGGTCCTTCCTCTCCTGGGGACGACGCACGGTGGATTCCCCGTCGTCGTGTGACGAGTGGCGCATGCCTTGGCGCGGAGCCTCAGCTGGGGCCGTCGAGGCATTGCGGCCCTCGAGGGACGCGTCCGACACGGAGCCTCGTGCGGATTGGGCTCCACCCTGGGCGCCACGTGACTCGTCTGTTGAACAGCCAACGGAGGCCACCAGGGCGAACGCGAGCAGGGACACCGTCGACGTGCGACGGGCGAAGCCGGGAGTGCGTGCGGTCATGGGGCCTCCGAGGGCGAAAGGGATGGGTCTAAGTGTTGTATCGGTGGAAGGTGGAAAAAATTGATGAACAGCAAAGGAGAGCGAATTTAATCTTATGATTCTAAGTTATTGACCTGTTTGAGTGGCGTTCCTTGCCCTCGCTCGGAGGCGAACCGTATACTTGGGTCCGTCCGTAAATCGAAAGGAATCATTATGCTCACGCCGTCCCATCGTTGGATTCTTGCCGGCCTCGTCGTCGCCGCGGCAGGCCTCACCGGTTGCCGTTCTTCCTTCGAGGGAAACTACGCCGATCCGAACAAGGTCGAGATCGTGGACGACCGCTGGAACGATACCGATGCCCGCCTCACCGGCGAGAAGATGATAAAGAGCGCGCTGGCCAAACAGTGGCTCGCCAACTACACAAGCGAGAGCAAGGGCCAGAAGCCCTTCATACTCGTGGACGATTTCGAGAACCGCACGTCGGAGCAGATCGACACCAAGGCCATCTTCGAGTCGGTGCGCAACGAGCTCATCAACTCCGGACGCGTGCGATTCCTCGACGGCGCCCAACGCAAGAAGATTCTCGACGAGTACCGATACCAGAACTCCGGAACGACGCGCGCCGATCAAGCCAAGAGCGCGGGCAAGCAGTTCGGGGCCGACTTCTTCTTGGTGGGATCCATCTCGAGCATCGTCTCGCAGCAAGGCGGCTACAAAACCGTCACCTACCAGGTGGAAATGCGCCTGACGAACATCGAGACCTCCGAAATCGTCTGGACCGAGGTCGATCGTCTCAAGAAGCAGTTCCGTCGCTCCGGCGTGGGCGGTTAATCGCCCTCCCGTTTCGTCGAGACACCGGCCCGGCGCTTTGCGTTCGGGCCGGTTTTTTTGTATCCACGGAGCACCCCGCGCATCTCGCGCCAAGCAAAGGATATGCCGAATGGATAGAAACGCACTCGTGAGTAAAGTGAAGGAAGGCATGGAAAAAACCATCGTCTCCCTGCAAGGCGACCTTTCCAAGATCCGCACGGGTCGCGCGAGCACGAACATCCTCGACGGCGTGCGCGTGGAGTCTTACGGGTCCCACGTGCCGCTCAACCAGGTGGCCACCGTGGCGGCTCCGGAGCCTCGCCTCCTCACGGTGAACCCCTTCGACAAGTCGCAGCTCACGGCCATCGAAAAGGCCATCCTGACGTCGGGCCTGGGCCTCACCCCCAACAACGACGGAAAAATCATCCGCCTGCCCATTCCCGCTCTCTCTGAGGAGCGCCGTAAGGAAATCGCCAAGCAGGTGAAGAAGGTCGGAGAAGACGCCAAGGTCGCCATCCGTCACCATCGGCAGGAAGGCAACAACAAGTCGAAAACCGCGCCGAAGGATCACAGCTGGCCGGAAGACGAAGTGAAGCGCGCCAACGACGACATCCAGAAGCACACCGACGCGCACATCAAGAAGGTCGACGAGCTCTGCGCCGCTAAAGAAAAGGAAGTGCTCACCATGTGAGCGTTCATGGCGGATTCCTGTCCCGCCGCGTGACGTTCAGCTCTCAGGGGCCAGGGGCGTGACAAGGTCAAGGGGGCGCATCGCAACGCGATGCGCCCCCTTTTCACATTCTGCACGCGGATGGGGTTACTCTTTAGGAATTCCGGAGGAACTGAACATGCCCCTTCCAACTCAAGGATCCCCAAAACCCTCTCTCCGAGTGCTCAGTGTTTTCTTAATCCTGACTGCGAGTTGCATTCCCCGTTCGTTCCACGACGCTCGGAACGCGTCCGAGCCCTCCCTCGCCACGAGCCTGGATGCACGAGCCGACCAGGAAAGGGCGGCTGGTCGGGTGAGCTGGGTTGACGCACAGGGGTTCAATCCCCTCCGTTCGCGTGAGGGACTCGATGGCGCGCGGCCCGAGACCGTCGTCGCGTCCCGTCGCGCGCGCGTCGCTTGGGCTGACCGCGCGCTGCTCCTGCGGGACTTCCCGTTCCTCCGAGACGAACTGGGACTCGCTGTGAAGGCGAACTCGAGCACGGGGGCGACGGCAGCGGCTGCGGCGGCCGTCACGCGCGAGGGCTGGAGTGCCGATGACATCAGCGCCCTCGACGGATGGCTCCTCTCACAGGTCGCGTACGTGTCGATGCGCCAGATCCAGCAGAACGTTGTCAACACGGCCATTCCCGTGTTGCCCTTGGAGACCTACGAGACCGTCGATCTCTTCGATCCTGCGTGGCGCGAAGTCGACAATCGCAACCAGAAGCGGAACTCCGACGCGATAACAGCGCTGCGGGCGAAGTTCGTGGGAGATGTGCTGCCCCCGGCCGCCAACGCCACAGGCACAGGCACCGATCTTCTGGTCGACGTGAAGACGCGTGAGGCGCTTCGGCCCATCAACTACGGGCGCGCCCTCGTTTACGAAGTGAAGGACGCCGCGGGCGTTCCCAGGGGACTCATAGACGCCAAGGGGAGTGGGGTCCTCTGGCGCGATACGCCGTCCCTGCGCGATCACGGCAACGGCCTGGCCACCCTCGGCGAGGCCATCCGGGAACTCACCGTGCAGCGCATGCTCGCGCGCCTGTTGCACCGGGAGCGCAGCCGCGGCGGAGAGTCCGGCGCCCCCCTTGCGACGGTTGCGCTCTACGCGGTCGTCGACCTCGGGTTCGACGTGAAGCTCTCCCGCGATGGCCGCGTCTTCCGGGCCGGGCTCGTGGTGCGCCAGGCCCACGATCGTTTTCGGGCGCGCGACCAGGTCACTGCCCCGCTCCCTGCCCGCGAAGCTGTCATTGGCTTCCTCTGCAAGTACGGAGTGGTGGGGTGGTTGGGCAAAGGGAACGTCGACGAGAACCTGCAGGCTACGCCGTCGGGTGCTCTCTACGACTACGGCACGGTGGGAATCGAGAAGAGTGAGGCGCTAGGCGCCCGTGGCTGTGGGCCTCGTGGCGAGGCAGACGGCCCGACGGTTGCGTTCGACGCGTGGGGATACGCGAACGAAGCGGACCCCGCTGCCGACCGGCCATGGCGTTACGGCCACGATGCCGCGGATTCCTTTGCAGCGCACGGAGACCAGGGCCTCGTCGAAGATCACCTTCGGACGATGTTGGCCGGCGTCCCGGAGTGACTCGTGAAGCACATGTCCGGTCAGCGCGAAGTACCGGTTGCCCAGTCAAGGATTGGGCGCATCCTCTCACGTAACGAGTTGCCGATACCGAGACTCCACCCGTTGTCAATCCATGCGGGTCGTCGCTGGGATGGCTCGAGGTACTTCGCGCTGACTTTATGGACAAAGACGTCGACTACCTGAAGTCTCAAGCTGCCGCTTTAGACCCTCGTAAACCGGAAGACGAGGGATGAGAAAATAGGAGTGCCACTCGCGCAAAGATTATTTGTTCGAGTCGGCGATCTGGGCCGCGACTTCCGTAGCGAAGTCCACGGATTTCTTTTCGACGCCTTCGCCCAGCTCGAGGCGAATGAAGTTGACGACGCGAAGGTCGGAGACGCTCAGGGCCTTGCCGACCGAGGCGACGTGGGCGGCCACGGTCTTAGCATCGTCTTTCACGAAGAGCTGCTCGACAAGGCAGGCTTCCTTGTACCAGGTCTCCACGCGCGACTGCACGATTTTGGGGATGATGTTTTCGGGCTTGCCCTGGTTGCGGTACTGCGTGGCGAAGACGTCCTTCTCGGCCTCAAGAGCCGAAGCCGGAATACCTTCGCGGTTCAGGTAGCCAGGCTTCATGGCGGCCACTTGGAGGGCGACGTCTTTGGCGACTTCCACGAGCGCAGGGTTGGTGCGCTGGTTGGCAATGCCATCGCCGGCGAGCTCCACGAGAACGCCCACGCGGCCACCGGCGTGCACGTAGGAGGTCACCACGTTCGTGCCATTGCCCAGTGCGCCGAAGCGGCGAACCATGATGTTCTCGCCGATTTTGGCGACGAGTCCCTTGGCCGCTTCTTCGACGTTCCCACCCTTGGAGTGGGGTAGCGCGAGCAGGGCGGCGAGGTCGACGGGGGTTTTGGCTTTGATGGATTCGTTGACTTCGGCGACGAAGGCCTGGAAGTCGTCGTTGCGGGTGACGAAGTCGGTTTCGCAGTTCACTTCCACGAGGAAGCCCTTGCTGTTGTCCGAGTTCACCACAGCGGAAACGACGCCTTCGCTCGCTGCGCGGCCGGCCTTCTTGGCGGCGGAGGCGAGGCCCCGTTCGCGCAAGATGACCACGGCCTTCTCCATGTCGCCCTGGGCCTCGTCGAGGGCCTTCTTGCAATCGGCCATGCCGGCGAGCGTGGATTCGCGGAGTTCCTTCACCATTTGAGGCGTTACTGCTGCCATAGTCGCAATCTCCAAATTCGGACGTCGTTGACGATGATTCGTGTGCAGAAATGGAAAAGGGCCCGGAAAGGGGCCCGGGAAGGAACGGGACGCCGTTACTCGGCGGCCTCTTCGTCGTCGCGCGTCTTGAGACGCTTGACCTTCACGCCGCCGCGGCCTTCCGCAGACGTCGTGGAATCACGGCCTTCTTCGGTGCCGCGCTTTTGCTTGCCCGCGATGGCTGCATCGGCAATGAGCGTGGCGTAAAGCTTGATGGCTTTCAGGGAGTCGTCGTTGCCGGGGATGACGTAGTCGACGCCCGTTGGGTCGGAGTTGGTATCGGTGATGGCC
>JBIKVI010000320.1:0-5045 GCA_044356935.1 Silvanigrellaceae bacterium
TGGAATGGGAGACCTCAAGCGACCACGGCACTCACGCCAAGCTGCGTAACGGGGAGGCGGGCGGCCTCAAGACATAGGCCTGCCATAGGTCCTCCTCTCTCCCTAATTTATAACCGACGAGTAGGTTGTAAATTAGGGAGGGGTAGAAGTCTTGATTGAGACCAAGATTTCATCACTTGAAAATCGCACTGAGCGCCAGTTCCACCCGCGTTCGGATGTAGGCGTCGAGCCTGCCTTCGCTCTCGACGAGCCACTGCATGGCAGCCCCACCTATGACGCACTGTAGGAGTTGGGGCCCTTCCGCAGGTGAGTGGGCAGGACCAGCCGGTATGCGTTTTTCCAGAGAATCTCGAACGAGTGCGAAGCGTTCTTGCGAAAGTTTCTTGAGGACAGGATCTCGCGCTTCACTCCATGCGATGAGGAGATGGGTCTCAAACCCGCTTCCTTCCCCCATGATCGAACACAGCTCGTCGAGAAACGAATGCAGACCGCTGTGGCTTCGCTCGACAGCCATGGAGTCGACATGCTCCCGAGTGAGCTGCACGGCTCTGGCCATCACCGAGTGAAGGATATTCTCACGATTCTTGAACCGCTGAATGAGCGCGGCCCGAGAGATGCCGACTTTGAGCGCGACGTAGTTGAGAGTGAATTCCGGCGGCCCCCGTTTCTTTACGACCGACTTCGCGGCATCGAGAATGGCTTCGTCGCTGTGAAGTTTCGGTCTTGGCATGGGTGAGGGTTTTCTACGCAGGGGTGCATTTGAGACAGAGAGGAGCGACCTTACTGGACTTGCGACGGACGCTTAATGCGCTCACTGAAGGCATCAGGCTCGCTTGGTGAGGTCGACAATCGAGCCTTGTGCGCTATGCGGCTCGTGAAGTGTCCCCAATTTAAAGGAGGCGCCGAGAACTCCAGACCCATCGGCGCCGTATCAACCACTCACTCACGCAGATCCGAGTCGAACGCTGCCAAGAGTGGGGCCATGAGAATGACAACCTCGACCTCATGAAGGTCACTACGACGCTCGATGACCGACCTGCTGGCGTGCGCATCCCCGCAAGCTTCAATTGCAAGGGCGATGAATTCGAGCAGCATCTCTTGCGCGCCTGCCTCGGCAACGATGCTCCTGGTGTCCAGGCTCGCTCGTCGCAGAGAGGCTCGAAAAAGCGTTCGAAGACGACTTCTCGTAACTCCTCACCGCGCGGAGAATGGCGGGTGTCGAGGTAGAGCTCTATGGGGGCCGCTGTGGCGATCGAAAGGATCTCATTCGAAGCTGTGGTGGGGCCAGCAACCCGTCGGAGGGTTAGGCCGAGGCGCATTGAAGTTTCCAGCGACACGGCTAAGGAGGCCTGCTCACGCGGGCAAGGGACGAGCGAAAGAGCGCCGATGAGCGCGCGGACCTGTCCCAGACTCGTCGTGTGGAAGACCAAGGTGGCGACGTTGGCATGGCGGATCCCGAGCCCACGCGCGAGGCCCTCTGTTCCCCCAAGGAGGACTCCCGCTGTCTGGCGCGGAATCGTGCTTGGGGAATCCTCGGAGGGGTTTGTTACCTTGTTGATGATTTCATCCGCGCGGGTGATCGACATCTGCAAGGTCCAAGTCCAGCCTGGTCCGAAGTCCTCCGAGCTTCAGGCCGTCTTTGTCGTCCGGTGTGAGCTCAGTCTCGCCGTAGTTGGTAGTGCTTTCCCACGGGGCTCTCAAGCTTCACCGGCGTTTCTGAGAAATCGCCTGCACTGGAGGCGTAGGCAACCGCAAATCGGACAGGGAGAGAGAAGGATTCTCTATGCGCATCATCGTGTTAGCAAACCCAAGAGACTCCGCAAACGGAACCTCGCGGGGCGCAACAACCATACTCGCCCGCGCCGGCGATTTAGAGGAAGAATTCGATTCGATTGCCGGCTGGGTTTTCATTACCCCTCCCTAACCCTTTGAGACTGAGGAAGCAACGCGGATCAGGCACTCCCGAGCTTCCCTTCTCTATCGGCACGATTCGCCGTTGGCCTGAGAATCGCAAGAACCGAGTGCCAATCTCCCTGCGCGCCGCTTACCCCTGTCGCCTGTCCCACTTTGGCCGAAGCGGCTTGCCTCAGCAACCGCCGATTGCGCCCCCAACTCACCTCAGGCCCCCCTGGGGTGAGTTGGGTGTCTGGGGCCCAAGTCGTCCCGGAGTCGGGTCGCGGTGGAATCGTCAGATCCCGCCGGGGATGGAGTGATTTTTGGGGCAAGCGGGCGGTCGATAAGGGGGCGTGTTTGGGCCAGCATCCTTTCCATGCTTGCCATCCTTGCGTTTGGTGGGCGGTGACCTTTTAATCTTTGGACGCAGCGAACGGACTCGACGCGCCACTCGCCAGCAGAGGAATCCAGCCATGAATGCCGCGAAGCAACTTCTGACCATCGAAGATTGGCTTGCCCTTCCCGACGACGCTCGGGCGGAACTTGTGGAAGGGCAGTTTGTATATAAGGCGCTGCCGAGCGCAGAGCATGCGTTTGCGGCGACTGAGTTTGCCGGTGTGCTCCGGCCGTTCAATCATAAGGGGGGCGGCGGGGGGCCGGGCGGATGGTGGATTGGAACCGAGCCCCACGTCATTTATCCGGGTCGACCAAATGGCTTTATCCACGATCTCGCCGGTTGGCGGCGCGACCGGCATCAGGAGCGGCCAACGGGCTCACGCGTTACGGCTCGGCCCGATTGGGTGTGCGAAATCGTGTCGAGCAACAGGAGCGATGATTACGTCCTCAAGAAGCGCGTCCTGCATGAACACCGTGTCGAATATTACTGGCTCCTCGATCACCGAGACAGGCTCTTGACCGCCTTGAAGTGGGTCGAGGGTGGGTACCTAAACTTCGCCGAGGCGACTGTCGGGGAAATGGTGAGGATGGAGCCGTTTGAGGCGGTGGAGATTGATGTCGGGTTGTTGTTCGGGGTGGAGAGGGAAAACTAGGGTGGTGAGTAGGCTGGGGGTCAAATTCCCCAGGCCTACTCACCACCCTAATCGTTCACTGAGACTTTCGGCCCGTGCTGGCATGCACTCCTAATCAATCGAACGTCCGAGCAGGTGACTTCATGAGGCAAGTCCACTCCGTGTTGAATCGGATTGAGTGAGAGGGGCGAGAATCATGGATCAAGTCGAGGGGTTCGTGTTCATCGCCTCGCCTGGGAATTACCCTTTTAATTTTGGGCCTCGTTCGCACGGCCGCCAGCGGTTCGCGTAATCCCAACGCACATTGCCGCATGAAGTTGCAGATAGCGTAACCTTGAAGAAACAGAATCCGCTCCTAGGATTGTGGTGCTTGACGTCACAAAAAAAGGAGCGGACCACCGTGAAGATAGCGCCAATTGTCGACCTGCGCCACCCGCGCAGCATTTCGGCTAAGACTTTTGAGAAGGCACTCAAGATGGCTGGGGAGGGCGCTTCCGTTTCGAGCGCCGCTGAGAGCCTCAATGTTCCCCGATCCACACTGCGCGACCGACTCGAGGCACACGACGACTCTGATCTGCCCAAGGTCGTAAAGGACGCGCTCGCCACGCCCGCTGGAGAGCGGTTCCTCGCACGATTCTGCATCGCCCTTCACGTCCACGCCCGCAACTTGTGCGCGTGCGGCCTGCGTGTTTTGTCGAACATCTTGCGCGATGCAGGCCTGGCCCCGTTCGTTGGGACGTCCGTCGCCGCGCAGTGGGAACTCGCTGGAGCCATCGATAATGCCATCGTCACGTTCGGCCAGGAACAGCAGGCCCGCATGGCCCCGGCGCTCGCGGGTCAGGAGATCACCTTGGCAGCCGACGAGAACTTCCACGAGGGCCCGTGCCTCGTTGCCATCGAACCCGCGAGCAACTTCGTGGTGGTGGAGCAGGTGGCTGATGCACGCGGAGTCGACAACTGGAAGGCCGCTGCGGTGCCCGTTCTCGCGTCGCTTGGCGTCCGCGTCACGCAGGTTACTTCCGACAGCGGCACCGCCATCCTGGCATTGACCGAGAGCGTCTTCGGCGCGCATCACTCTCCCGACTTGTTCCATATCCTCTAAGGCTTTCGCCGCTCGTTCGCGCCTTCTTTGCGTGCAGTCCGGAGAAATCTTGAGGGTCGACTCAAAGCTATTGAGCAAGAAGTCGCCACGCTCGAGCGAATGGCGACGCGCTGGGAAGCGCTTCTGCCCGAGGAGCGTGGCCGGGGACGCGCTCCCGACATCGAGCGGCGTCGACAAGAGCAGGAGCAGGAGCAGGAGCAGCTCTTCGACGGAATTAACGACGCCCTGGTGCATTTCCAGAGCCGTGAAGCTGAGGTGGCGACCGCGTTGAAATCTCTCTCTGTGGAGTACCATCCCGTCTGCCTCGTGTCGGGCTGCCGCACCGGGGCAAGGTCGTTTCGTGAGACCGCGGACAGGGCCCTGGCCGCGATAAAAAAGGTCGTCGCCGACTGCGAACTTGCCCATGGCGCGCCTGAGGCCGTCCTCAAGTTCGAACGCATGGCGGTGAAGATGGTTGCAACTCTGGAGTTCGTCGAATCGGCGTGGCGTCGGCGCGCCCTCGCCGCCACGGACGATCCCAAGCAGCGTTACGCGCTCGAGGCCTGGCTCGCGCCTGCTGCTTATCTCGAGCGAGTTTCCTCGCGTACCACAGCGTTGCGGGCGCACGAAATCCGCGTTCGCGTCGAAGAGTTCCGGTCCGCCGCAAGGGCTTCGATCGGAGACGAGGCGGTCACCAGGTTGGAGCCCGTCGCCCGCACGATGGCGCTCGATTTCCAACGGTCATCGTCTATGGTTGAAGGCCGTAACGGCCAACTATCCCTGCGCCACCATGCTTTTCACGAACTCTCTCCCCTCAAGCGCAGCGTGCTCACCGCGCTGCACAACTACGTGCTCACACGCGAGGACGGCACGACCGCGGCTGAACGCCTGAGCGGCGTAAAGCCGGAGGCACTTGTGGACTGGCTCTGTCGACGTATCCCGTCCGTACCCGCAGGGCGTCCGAGGCTCACTCTTCGGAACGCGTCATGAACTTTTTGGTACCTTCTCAAGAGCTGGCGGCCGTGCGAACGAGGCCCTTGTTG
>JBIKVI010000263.1:0-6330 GCA_044356935.1 Silvanigrellaceae bacterium
CAAAAACGACCTCCGGATCGACGAAGCCGCGCGCCATGCGGATGCGGACGTCGAATGAAGAGGGTTTCCCGGCGGGCCCGGGCCCGGGTCCGAAGTCGAGAGTCCGAGTGAGCTCGGCGAGCAGTGCCTTGCGCACGCGCGGCAAGCCCTCGGCCTTGCTCTCACCTGGCAAAAGCGGGGGAAGTCGGACGGTTTGCGGCGAGGGTACGACCATGGGCAGGAGCACGACCTCCAAGGGAAACGCCATGCCGTGGATGTGGGCGGCGATGGGATGACGAACGTGTGTGCCATCGGGATAACGCACGCTGAGGAGAAGGAGGGTGTCGCCCGAGGCTGACTCTTTTGCCTCCACGCTTCGTTCGCCTGGCATGAGGGTGATCACCTCAGGCTGTGGCGCAGGCGCGGCAATGGGAGTCGACGCCAATGCTTGCCCTGCCGTGGCAAGGCAAAGTAGCGTGAAGGTCGTCAGGGCGGGAGGAGTCCTCGTGGTCCTCGTCGTCCTCGTCTTCATTTTGGCGGGATTCATGGCGTGGGCGTACTCCTCGCGCGCACGGGCATCCCGTGGCCCCTGTCTCCTCGGTCGACGGTCGCCCCGGGTGCATCCCCCGCCGGAGCCTTCTTGCCTAGGTCGACGTCAACAATCCCACGTATCCTTTATTCGGAGACACAGAGCAGCCCATGTCGCTTCCCACGACCGACCCGCGCCTCATTCGGAATTTCTGCATTATCGCGCACATCGACCACGGCAAGTCGACGCTCGCCGACCGCATCCTCGAAAAGACGGGTGCCATCTCCTCGCGTGAAAAATCCGCACAGATGCTCGACTCCATGGATCTCGAGCGCGAACGGGGCATCACCATCAAGGCCCAGACGGCCACCATGCCCTACAAGGCCAAGGACGGGACCACCTACGTCCTCAATCTCATCGATACCCCCGGGCACGTGGACTTCACCTATGAGGTGAGCCGCTCGCTCTCGGCCTGCGAGGGCGCTCTGCTTGTCGTCGACGCCACCCAGGGCGTGGAGGCGCAGACGGTGGCCAATGTTTACTTGGCCATGGACAACCACGTCGAGATATTGCCGGTCATCAACAAAATCGACCTCCCCTCGGCCGACGTCGATCGCGTGTGCATGCAGATCGAGGAGGAGCTCGCCATCGACGCCACCGGGGCGGTGGCCTGTTCCGCCAAGAGCGGCATCGGCATCGAGGAGATCCTCGAGCTGGTGGTGCGGGGAGTTCCCCCCCCGCCTGACACGCGCGAAGAGCCGCTGCGCGCCTTGATTTTCGACAGCTGGTTCGATGCCTACCAGGGGGTCGTGGTGCTCGTGCGCGTGGTCGACGGCCAGGTGCGCATCGGCGACCACATCCGTATGATGCACAGCGGCAAGAGTTTCGAAGTGCAGAAGGTCGGCATCATGTGCCTGAAGGCCTTCGGGCGTGAGGTCCTCTCGGCGGGCGAGGTGGGTTACATTATCGCAAACGTCAAGGACGTGCGCGACACCCGCGTGGGCGATACGATCACGAGCGACAAGCGCCCCGCCACCGAGCCGTTGCCGGGTTTCAAGAAGGCCAAGCAGATGGTGTTCGCCGGCGTGTTCCCGGTGGAGAGCAACCAGTACGAGGGCCTCAAGGACGCGCTTTCCAAGCTCACGCTCAACGATTCGTCGCTGAGCTATGAGCCGGAAACGTCCGCGGCCCTGGGCTTCGGCTTCCGGTGCGGCTTCCTGGGCCTGCTGCACATGGAAATCGTGCAGGAACGCCTCGAGCGCGAATACGGGATGAACCTTATCTTCACGGCGCCCACGTGCGTCTATGAGGTCCACACGACTCAGGGCGACATGGTGCGGGTCGACAACCCGGCCATGCTTCCGCCGGCCACGAGCATCGCCAAGTTCATGGAACCCATGGTGAACGCCACCTTCCACATGCCGCAGGAGTACCTCGGGCCGGTCATGGGCCTGCTCGTGGAGCGCCGAGGCGTTCAGCGCAAAATGGACTACCTCTCGCAAAACCGCGTAATGCTCGAGTACGAACTTCCGCTCAACGAGATGGTGTTCGACTTCTTCGATCGCCTCAAGAGTATCTCGCGCGGTTACGCGAGCATGGACTACGAGTTCACCGAGTACCAGGAGGCCGACTTGGTGAAGCTCGATGTGCTTATCAACGGCGAACCCATCGATGCCCTCTCGTGCATCGTGCACCGCGGGTCGAGCTACGAGCGCGGCAAGCTCCTCACCAAAAAACTCCGGTCGGTCATCCCACGCCAGCAGTTCGAGGTCGCCTTGCAGGCAGCCATCGGCAACAAAGTCATCGCGCGCGAGTCACTCTCCGCCCTGCGCAAAGACGTGACCGCCAAGTGCTACGGCGGCGACATTTCCCGAAAGCGCAAGCTGCTCGACAAGCAGAAGGAGGGCAAGAAGCGCATGAAGCAAATAGGCACCGTGGAGATCCCGCAAGAGGCCTTCATGGCAATCCTCGACCTCTCCGACGTCGAGTGAGGGGGGCTTGGTGCGCCTGGTATCGCGCGTGGGTGGACTTTCCGTTGCGGGGATCAGCGGTGGCCTAGCGGTCGCCCTGGCCGCTGCTGCCCTGTTCCCTTGCCTACCAGTTTTGTGGCGCGAGCGGTTGCTGGCCGACGATGTCAAAGCGCTCGCCGAGAAGCGGCTGCCCGTAGACGCGGCGCTTCGTGGTGCCACCGACGAGAACCTGCGGCGGACGATCCAGGGTCTCGCGCGCGCGCGCGGGTTCGCGCTCGGCCTCGACGATGTGTTCCTTTCCTATGGCCGTTACGATGACGGAGGTTCTTTTGTCGCTCCGCGCGAAATCGGGTACACTCTTCCCGTGAGGTTGCCGATGTTCGGGTTCGTCGGTCATCCCATTTTCGCCGTCCGGACGTTCCCGGTCGGTCGCCCGTGAACCCCCCCTCGCGGGAGCGCAAGGCCCTCCATGAACTCGACGACCGCTTCCGTCGATGTGCCCCGGGCCGGTTTCGTGGCCGCGTTGTCTTGCCAGGAGTGCCTCACCGCACTCCTCGAGTACGGCTGCCAACCGGAGTTCGCCGACCAAATGCAGATTGCCCGTGAGCTGTTCTCGCTGGCCACAGGTAAAGTTAACGACGACGATCCCTTCTACGAAGGGCGCATGGCGGCCTTCCAGGAGTTTTTTACGTTCGATTACCGGCTCGCCGACGTGTTCTCGGGAGCCACGGTGTTCGAGCTTTTCCTGCTCAACGCTCAGATGACCCTCGACCCCGCGGCCATCGGCCGCTTCGAGCAGCTACGTAGCTTCCAGCACTCGCTCTTCTTGGTTGAAAAGGTGCGCGCGGACGCCATCATCGCGCAGGACCTCATTTCGGGGGCTCGCCTGTTGGCCTCGAGCCTGCCCGACTGGCGATTCGACGGCTTCGAGCCCGGCGTGGTGTTCGACGGGCGCCTGGTGACGTTCGAGGGTCGGCATTTCTTCACGGGCGCCTTTATCTTCCATCCCACAGACGTCACCGGGCTCATCATTAAGCTCGTGCGCGATTGGCTCCGTCACGCGAGCTTTTGCCAAGCGCGCGAGGATCTCGATTGGCACGCGGAGCTTCAACGCCGCCACGAACTCCTGGCAGAGGTCGCTAGCCGCAAGCGCGAAGCCGGGATGGCGGAGAAGATTCGCGCGGTGGACGTCCTCAACGTGACCAAGCAACTGGTCAACGTCTCTCGCACGGTGAGCAATCCCCAGCTGGTGATGGCCCTTGGCCGAGACGCGGAGGTGAGTCCGTTCGTCCCCGAAACCAACTTCCTCGACGTCGAAATTTTCTTGCAAAAACTCTCGTACTGCAACCTGCGGTCGTTCCGTTACAAGCACATCGACCCACTCAAGGTTTACGACCTCGAGTCCTTGCGGGGACGCGCGTCCGCCGCGGGCGCGGGATCCGTGCCTCCGGGTCGTGCAGACGCCATCCAAGCTCGGGGCCCTGCGGTGGCCGTTGACAGCACCGTTCCTCCGCCTCGCGACGCATCGGGGGTGGCTTCGTGATGGATAAGCTAGCGACCCTCAGCCCTGAGAAGTGGAAGCGGATCGCCGAGAACCCCGCGACCTACCCGTTCGCCGGCGACGCCGGGTTTTCGACGGAATGCCAGGTCAAGGCTCCCCTCGATGAGGTCGCCGCCTTCTTCTCAAAGCCCGCCAACGTGCGTGAGCTCACTCCACCTCGATTCGACATGAGCGTCCTCGAGGGAGATGGCGACTCTGCCGTTGAAGCCGGCAGGAACGTCTTTTACCGCACCAGGACTTTCGGAGTGCCGGGTGTTTGGCAAGCCTACTTCCCGCACGTTTGGAACGATCCCGGTTCGCGCGGCTTCATCGATATCCGCACCGGCGGTGTGTTCAGCCGGTGGTGCCATGTGCACCGATTCGAGTCCCTCCCCTCCGGCGGCACGCGCGTGCTCGACGACCTCCGCTGGCGGCTCGCGCTCCTGCGTCCCATCGGTTGGGTGGGGGAACTCGTCGTGGAGCAGCAGGTCCGCATGCTGTTCCGTTATCGCGAGAAGAGGCTCGACGAGCTCTTCGGGCTCACGCGCGGCACGACGCGTTGATGTGGCTCACGCGAGCTTGACGACGGTGACCCCGTCGGAGCCCTCGCCGGCCGTACCCGGGCGCCACGCAAGCTCAAAACGGGTTTCTTGGAGGAGCTCACGCACGCCTTGTTTGACCCGCCCGGTTCCATGTCCATGAATGATGATGATGGTGGACTGGCCCTCGCGCAAAGCGCGATCGAGGAAGGCCTCCACCTTTTCGAGCGCGGAGTCGACAAGCTGGCCGCGCACGTCGAGCGTGTTTCCTTTGTGCTGGAAGGTGGGCTCGATGCCCATGTCGCGATTGCCCGCGGATCCTCCGCCTTCGCGGTGAGGCGCCGCGCCCTTCGTGGGCGGAAGTGCTCGCGCGGGAGCAGGCCTCGCCGGGAGGCTCCCCTTGGCGGACCCTCCTTTGGCCATGAGACCCTTGGCCACGTCTTCCACCGTGAAAAGATCGGCGTGGGGGAGTTTCATTTTCACGAGTCCGAACTTGCATTCCACGAGACCCTTCGCGTCAACGGCTCGTAGGACTTCGCCCGCGTCGCGCAGACGCTGCGTGCGCACGCGCATGCCGGGGCGCCAGAAGGTCGCCGGGTGGCCCGAGGCGCCCATCTTGGCAGCCTCCTCCTTCTCGCGCGCTTTCAGGCGCTCGCGCGCGGTTTTCCCGGTTGCCCGCGCCGATTCGGCTTCGTCCTCGAGGTCGCCGAGCGCGTCGATGTCGTCGTGGAAGCGTTCCTCGATGCCGTCGAAACTCTTTTCGAGGCGGCCGAGGCTCGCGCGCGCTTCGTCGAGGAGATCCCGGGGCGTGAGTTTGTCGGGTCGACGCGCGCGCGCCACGAGTTCGTCGGTGGGGGAAACGCGGGTCGCGGGCGATCCGGAAGCGGAACTTCCTTTGCCGCGCGCGTTGGAGAGGGTGACGCCCTTGAGCGCGTCGAAGCCAGTTAACGTAACGCGAACCGCGGGCGCGGTCGAGGGCGCGGCCGAGGGCGCGGCCGAGGGAGGGGACGACTTCGGGGCCGTGCGCGATGGTGCGGCGGGAGCGCGCGGCGCCTTGGATGCTGAGTGGGCCTCTGCAGGTTGAGTTGTTTCTTTGGCAACAGGCGGTCGGGGCTCCTCGACGCGCTCCTCCATGTCGCGCAGGGCGTCGCGCTTGGCCTTCTCGAACTGACGTTCTCGAATCTCGAGGCGGTTCTCGAACGCGTTGAGGCGCTTGCGAAGCTTTTCTCGAAAGCCCTCCACCATCGTGTCACGGGCATGGCCGAGCGCCTTACGATCGGACTCGAGGGCCGCGAGCTCCGCCCCCATGGCCGTGCTCATGCGCGATTGCTCCTCGAGCTGCGATTCGAGTTCCTCCTTCTGGCGGGAGAGGTCGGCCACGAGGCGCTCGACCCGCATCATTTCCTCGCCCACGTAGCTTCTCGCAGCCTCTAGGATGGATTCGGGGAAGCCCAGACGCGTGGCGAGCTCGAGGGCGTAGCTCTGCCCGGGGATGCCGTTGCGCAGGCGGTAAGTGGGCTTGAGCTGGCGCGGCTCGAACTCCATGCTTCCGTTCTGGAACCGTCCATCGCCCTCGGCTAAGGCCTTGAGGCCCGAGAAGTGCGTCGTGACGAGCACGGTGGCCTCGCGCGCCGCCAGGTTTTCAAGCGTGGCGCGCGCCATGGCCACGCCCACCGTGGGATCGGTGCCCACGAAACCCTCGTCGAGAAGAACGAGCGTCCTGGGCGTTGCGCCGTCGAGAACGGCGCGCAATTTGACCAAAAGTACTGAGTA
>JBIKVI010000003.1:0-44331 GCA_044356935.1 Silvanigrellaceae bacterium
CGGAGAGGTTCTGGCGATCGCCCATCTCCGCGTAAACTTCGGTGAAACCAAAGAGGCTCGCGTCGGAGGCGGGCACGAACAGGCCGGCGAGCGCCATGAGCGTGAGCACGCCGGCCGTCTTCATGGCCACTGTTTTTCCGCCGGCGTTGGGGCCAGAGAGCACCCAAACGTTGGCCTCGAGCACGAGATCGTTTGGCACGCACGGCTTACCCTCGAGCAGGAACAGGGGGTGGCGCGCGTCGAGGTAAGAGAACGCCCCGCGCCCCGGGCGGTCGGCATGGAACTTCGGCTCAACGGCGTCGAGGGTGGTGGCGAACCGGGCGCGGGCCCGCAAGCCGTCGTAGATTTCAAGGGCGCCGAGTGCGGCGAGAACAGGGTCGCGCACGGCGTGGGCGGCTTCCGAGAGTTCGCGCAGGACACGGGCCTCTTCGACCTGCACTTCCGTTTCGGCCAGCTCGATTTGGGTTTGTGCCGCGCCGAGTTCCGTAGGTTCCACGAAGACGGTGGATCCCGATTGGCTCACACCGCGCGGAACACCGGGCACCTCGCCTTTGCGATCGGTGCGCACCGGCAACACGTAACGGCCATCGCGCTGCATCCACACGGAGTCCTGGAGGGCGTCGCGCACCGAGGCACGTCGCAGGAGGCTCTCGAGGGAATCGACCATTCGCTTGCGCGCCGCCTCCAGCTTGGTGCGCGCCGCACGCAGCTCAGGGGAGGCGGTAGAGAGGATGGAGCCTTCGGCGTCCACCGACTGGCCCAGGCGCGCATGGAGCTTAGGTTGGGCTTCGACGCTCCCCAAAAGCTCGAGGATGGCGGGAAACGATGATCCCGCCGGATGCCGGCGCTGCTCGCGTGCGAAAGCGCAGGCGCGTTCGGCGAGGCCCAAGGCCACCCGAAGGTTCCACAAGCCCACGCCAGAGAGAACCGAACCACGCTGAAGCGGCCCCACGAAGCTTGCGAACTCCACGGGTTCGAGGGAAGGGCCGATGCCTTGCGCCTCCAGCTTCCGCGTTTCGCCCGTCGCGCCGAAGAGATAGGTGCGCTCATCGGGCGGCAGGTTGGGTTCCAGTGTGGCGAGGCGATGTTTGGTGCTCTCGAAAACGGCACAGTCTGCCAGGAACGCGATGATCTTTTTCCATTCGAGGCGCTCGAGCGCGTCCTGCCGCAGCGTTTCATTCATTCGGGACCGCGTCCTCGCTGTTCCTGGAGTCGACAAAGGTGCTAAGGGTATAGTGGAAACGCGGCCCCGTCCGCAATCGAGGCAACCAATGGGTACCCGCATTTCTCGGGAGCGAGCGGTGTCGAGGGCCTGTGAGAGGACGCAGCATGGCGCGCGGATGGCGACAACTGCTCGACGAACCCGAAGGCCGCAAGGGCCGGGTCATCGGCAAATTCGAGAAGATGCGCAAGGAAAAACGCAGCGTCCGCGGCCGCACCGTGGACGATTGGCTCATCGACGATCACCTCGCCAATGAAGACCGTGCCGCTCGGGGACCCGAAGCCCTGGCCGCCCGAATTGCGGCCTACGTCGAGTCCAAGTCCCTTCGCACCGGGCGCGTCATCGAAGTCCACAAACGAAACGTTTTCGTGGCTGAGGAGAAAGAGGAAGGAAAGCCCGATACAGGTCTCCTCTGGCTCTGTTCAGTGGCCAAGCGGCACTTCCAGCGTGCGCACCGCGAACGGAATTTCGTGGTCGTGGGCGATCGCATTCTGTTCGGACCCGACGGGGAAACAAAGCTCGACGCGTCGGGGGAGCCCGTGGACGCCGATCTCCCTCGCGGCGTCATCCAGCACGCCTTCACGCGCAAGTCGCGTATCGCAAGGCGCGATCCCCACGCGCCCGATTGGGAGCACGTCATGCTGGCCAACATCGATCTCGTGGCCATCGTGGCGAGCGTTTTCAACCCCGAAGTGCGCTGGGGCCTTATCGATCGTTTCCTGGTTCAAGCCGAGAGCGAGCAACTGCGTCCGGTCATCGTGCTCAACAAAGTCGACCTCTTGGCCGACCCCAAGCTCGCCTCTGCCGAATTCGTGGCCCGTTACGCGCGCCGCACGGCCATCTATCGCGCCATCGGATATGAGGTCGTGGAGGTCTGCGCACTCAAGCCCAAGAAGACGCCTGAGGCCGTCGTGGAGCTCCGGGAGTTGTTCCGCGGCAAGCTCGTGGGCCTGTGCGGCCACTCGGGCGTGGGCAAGAGCAGCATCTTGAACCTGATGGAGCCCGAGTTCGAGCAGGTGGTCGATGAGAATCCAGAGATCTTTTACAAAGGCCGTCACACAACGACCTATAATTCTCTCCTCACCCTCGGTATCGGGGCGTACGCCATCGACACTCCTGGAGTGCGGTCGTTTGCCATCGACGATGGCGACGCCCTTTCGCTCTCCGATTGTTTCCCGGAATTCCGTGGACTGCGTTGCAAGTACAGGGAGTGCGCGCACGTCGACGAACCCGCGTGCGCGGTGAAGGAAGCCATGGCCGACGGACGCGTGTCCAAGGAACGTTACCGGAGTTACCTTGGCATCCTCAAAGGCGTTAGCTTCCGCGAAGGCGAGGGCGACGACACCGACGCCCCCATGATCGCGGATCTCAAGGCCCGAGCGCAGGTGCGCGACGCGTTCCTGGCCGACGCGCAAACGGGGGCCGACGCTATACTTGACGAACGGCATGGGGTCGATGTGTTGGCGGTAGAGCCTTCGCCCGGCGCGGGACTGCCCGTACTCGCTCCCACCTCGGCCGCCGGAGCCAAAGGCAGCCTGCAACGTCGCCTGGCGCTCCTCAAGAAACGCGCAGAGGACAAGGGAGACGGCAACGGCAACGGAGGACCCGGAGCGTGAGCCTGAGCCCCGCGCAGAAACGCGAAGCCCTCGCGGCGTTCCAGGGCAGAGACGACCTATCCGAAATTCTGAGTGCGGCGTTCCCAGCCCACGACGCCCTGCCTTCGCCACGGTGCTCTAAACTCGTCGTGGGCGGAGGCCTCGCCGGTCTCCTGCTCGCCCTGCGCCTTTCCCAGCGTGACCCCGCGGATGTCTGCATCCTGGAAAGCGAACAAACGCTGGGCGGACGCCTGTACTTCTCTACCCCGTGGCATGGCATGGGCCTGCCTCGCACGCGCTTCGAGGTCCTCCTTGATCGTGGGCTCTTCTCGCGCGACGTCTCGGGTCCGGGCTTGGAGGCGTTTACGCCCGAGGCCCTCGCGGTGTTCGAGCGGCACCTCCTCGCAACGCTCGGCGAAGAGGAGCGCGCGTTCGTGGAGGCATTCACGTCTATGGAAACAGGGGGCGCCCCGATGGCGCGCCGCTGTTACGTCGTCAAGAAGGAGGCGGTGCCCCTTTCCGCCCACATGAGCGTTCCCACCGAAATTTTCACGCGCAAGGACTCCGAGGCGCTTGGCGCGCTCTTGGAAAGGCTAGGCCTCAACAGCGTATCCTCCGGAGCGACCGACGGCGCGTCCTCCGGAGCGACCGACGGCGCCCCAGACGCTCCCGATGAGGAGTCGCCCATGCTTGGCGATGCGCCCGCTTGGAAGGAACTTCCCAAAACCGTGCGCGAGAACCTCCTGCCGTTGCTCGAGACCATCTGCGGGCTCAACGTTGCAAGGCAGGCTGCGTCCCACGTCGCGCGCGGTGTCTTGGAATTCCTTTCGCTGCATCGAAACCCCGTCAGCGCGCTCATGCGGCGCGACGCGGGCCTCGAACTCGCCCTGGAACTCTGCCTGCGCCTGCGCGGCGTGCAGGTCCGCACCTCGGCGCGCGCCTTGCGCCTCGAGTCGCTCGGCAAGGGAGCCGGAACGCGGCTCTTACTTGGCGACGACGCCTTTCCCGCCGCGCGTGAACTGGTGGCTGCGCAGACGTTCCTTTGTATGCCGGTCGCGCGCACGCTCGCGCTTCTGCCGCGTGAAGCCCTGGCGCCGGGCCAGGCGAAGTTGGTGTCGAAGTACCGCCCTCGCTCGCTCGTTGCGGTGGAGTATCCCGCGGTGGCCCAGAGTCTTCTACCGGTGTTCCCCGAGGAATGCCGGCCCGGGGATGTCCTCCTGTTTCCCACCGAACGTGCCCGCGCCCAGGTGACCTCACAGGGCAGCCTGGTGTTCTCCGCTTGGCTTGATTTCGAGGAGTCGCTGCAGGCCCCCGCGGTGCGCGAAGCCTTAGGCCGACTCAGAAGGGCCGCGGCGCGCGTGCTCAAGCCCGAAGTCTTGCGGGTCTTCAGTACGGGCTCGGGACCGTTGAGCGTTGGGGCCCTGACCGCACGAAAGGAACGTGTTGTTCTCCTGCCAGTGGGCGTGGCAACACCCCAAGACGTCGTGCCCCGCGAGGCGTGCCTCGATGTGAAGGCGGCCTGGCCTGGTCTTTTCGTTTGCGGCGATGGACTTTCGCTCAGTCCGCGTCCTTGGAAAAACCTCGTCCATTCGGTACACGAGGCTTTGACCCTCTCCTCATCCAAATGAGGCGCGTAAAGTTCAATCCGAATACCCCGCTTTTCAGTTATCGCGAGAGGAAACAGCCATGACCACGCCTCCGTTCTTCGCGCGCGCCGCATCGCTGGGCTTGCCCCTGCCGCGCGTGCCCGAAGACGTTGCCCAACGCACAATCTCTGGGACCACCACGCGCGCACTCGACGGGCGTTACGTTTCCGAAGCGCTCGTCGCGGGTTGCGCGCGCCTCGCCGCCGACGCTCCCGCCCGTGGCCTGCGCGTTCCCCGACTTGTTGTCGTCTTGGCCGGCGACGACGCGGCATCCGCCGTTTACGTGGCCAACAAAGAGAGAACCTTCGCCAAGGCCGGCTTCGCTAGCGAAACGCTCCGCGTGCCCTCGCCTGAGGCGAGCGAAGAAAGGCTGCTCGATATCGTGCGATCCCTCAACGCGCGAACCGAGGTCGACGGCATCCTCGTCCAACTGCCGTTGCCCAGTGGCGTTTCGTCCGCGCGCGTGCTCTGCGCGATCGATCCCCGTAAAGACGTCGATGGCTTCCTCAAGGAAAACATGGGGCTCCTAGCTCTCGGGGAGTTCACGGGGGCGCTGCCCTGCACGCCATACGGCGTCATGGTGTTGCTCGCCGCGTACGGCCTGTCGGCGCGGGGCAAGCGCGCAGTGGTCGTTGGGCGCTCCAACATCGTCGGAAAGCCCATGGGGTTGTTGCTTTTGTCGGAAGACGCGACGGTGACCACCGCGCACTCTCGCACGACCGACCTCGTGGCGCACACGCGCGACGCCGACATCGTGGTGGCCGCCGCCGGTCAGGCCAAGCTCATCGGGAGACAACATGTGAAAGAGGGAGCCATCGTCGTCGATGTCGGGATGCACCGAGGTTCCGATGGTAAACTTTGCGGCGACGTCGACGCGAGTTCCGAAACCGGCGTCGCGGGCCGAGCTGCGTGGCTCACGCCAGTTCCTGGTGGCGTGGGACCCATGACTATCGCCATGCTTTTGGTCAACACAGCCGTCGCCGCATGGGGCCGCGCGGGCGACGGGAACCGATAACTTCGTTGGCGGCTGCCTCCGCGTCCTTCCCCGTACCTGTGCGTCCATGCCGCTCCTTAGACGCATGAGGGAGACGGATGAGCCTGCTTCTAGTAGAATCCTCACATCTTGGCACCAGTGGATTTCATGACTGGGAATTAGCACTTCCTTGATGCAGAGGAACGTAACGCATGAAGTTTTTCCGACGGGCGGTTTCGACATTCCTTCGCGGGGCCTTTCTGTGCGACGCACGTGCCTTTGCTCTGGCTATGGCAACCCTGCTGTGGCCTCTTTCCATTTTAGGACTCGCTGGCTGCCAGACCCGCCATATGAACGAGTCTGCGCCGAAATATGGCATACTTCCTGGAATCGGGGCCTCTTTGTCTTGGGCCCTCTTCCGCGAGAACTTGCGCGAAATACGCGTGTGCGTCGTCGACGATGGAGTGCAAGAGGGGCAGCCGGGGCGTGATGCGACAGTGGTTGGCGCGGTCCGCGATGCACTGGAGCCATGGCGATATCTCATCGACGAACTCCCTGGGTTCAAAAACGAGGGCCGTCCCCTTACGATTGCCATCCGGGTGCATCGCTCGTGTCGCGATAGGTTCCACACGGCCTTCAAAGGAACATTCTACGCGGTGAAACCCGCCGACCGCGCCTGGGTCGATCGAGACGAGCGTCAATGGCAGGCGGAGGGTCTCCCGCCCGCGCAAAGTAACGAAGTCGTCATCTTCATCCGAGGTCCAAGGCCCCTATCGATTGCCTACTTTGGCGATAAGGACCGGAGCTACGCCTTAATGAGGCTGAAGGCTATCGCACTTCTCAGCGGGACCGACGTCATCGCCATCGACAGAAAAGGCGAACAGGTGTCCGAGTTCACCCATACGGTGACCCATGAATTCGGCCATCTCCTGGGATTGGCTGATCTCTACTCATTCGATGGCCTGGGCGTCTTGCCGGGGCAGCACCCTAGCATCATGGCCCGCTCAAGCGTCGGGCCCATGTCGACCGACGAGTTTCATGGCCTCCGGGCCATTCAGGTTGCAATCACCACTGGGACCGCGCCCAAGTGCGCGCATCCTTACGTTGAGACCTACCTGACCGCGGACGATGGGGTTCATGCGGCGTCGGCGACAGCTTTGTTTTGCGCCGTCAATGCGTCGGGGGCGAATGAGCAGCAGGCAGGAGGGTTTCGGATCTACTCCGACGTCGTTTGGTCGCAGCATCGCCCCGAAACTCCTCCTGCGCCCCCCAACTACGATGCCTGGGACGTCCTATCGGTGTCGGTCGACAGGGTGTTCCGATGCGACGTTCCCGGCCCAAGGCCTGCGCTCATTACCGTTCGACATGACATTCCGAAAAACAAGCTTCGGCTCCAGTTGCAGGCCACCACAATCCTTGGTCGCGCCGTGCAGAACGATACGGAACTGAATGAGAGGAGCCCTGTCGTGGGTTTCGTGTCTTATTCCCCGGCGGGAACCCTCGATGACGGCGCGTTCGAGGGACAGCTTGTTGCCTATGTGCGCGATGGCAAGCCCGCGCTCGGCCTCCACGTTTGGTTTCGTTATGCGAAAGCGGAGGGAGGTGGTGTCAAGAGAGTGGCGGATAACTTGATTTACCGTTGCGATTAAGTTGTTCCCTTGTGGTATGCGGCGTCAGGCGCCCCTAAGGAAAGCCCGCACCTGCTCTGCGGCGCGATTCTCGTCGCGTGCCGGTGCAACGATGAGCGTGCGTATGCCGACTTGGCGTGCGGCGCCGTCGCGGACCGGGTCGTTGCCTATCATTGCCACCGAGCCCGCGGGAAGGTCGAGGGTTCTCAAGATGTCGGCATAATAATAGGCCGATGGCTTCAGGAACCGTGAGTTACCGGAATGGGTCATGTGGTCGAAGTCGGAGGGCGCGAGGCCTGCACGCGCCAGTCGTTGCTCCACGGCCACGCGGGGGACCAGTGGATTCGTGGCGAGCACCACCGACGTGCCTTGGTCGCGCGCCTCGCGCACGAGACTCACCATGGAAGGGAACGCCTCGATGGTGGCGCGCGCTGTGCGCGCGAAGGCACCCTGGAAGAACGCGTGCATCAACCTCCCGATATCGTGCTCGTGCGCTTCCATCAGGCCGAGCCGTTCGAGCGCTTCTTGCAGGCACAGCGTCCAATGGGATTCGATGTTGGTTTCGACACCCTCGTGCGCCCCGTGTGGAACGTAGGCGCGCTCGCGCAGGAGGTTACGCCGTGCCTCCGCCAAAACCCTCGCCGCGAAGGGGGTGGCGAAGTGCGGACGGTGCTCTGAGAAGAGTGTCCCGAGCTGCCGAGTGGCGTGCCACAAAAGGAATGCGCTTGCTCGACGCGAGGGGAATCGAATGAGGGTGTCGTCGAGGTCGAAAAGGACTGCGGTGCGGGTCATGGGGCGTCCACGTCACGCTCATGGGATGGAGTGTCGAAGCTCGGCTCGTCGGACGCGAACAAAGCTTCGGGCCAAGCGAACGTGCGGGCGGCAGGGGGGCGCGACGCACGTGCCGCACCGGGTCCGCGCAAGGTTTCCGAAGGCGCGAGCCAAGTCGTGCGCGTTTCGGGGTAACGCTCGAAGGCGATGGGGTCGCACGCGCGCAATGGCACGCCAGTGGCGCGCGCGGCAACCGCCAGCGAGGTCGCCGCGTGACCTCTTACGCAGACGATTCCTCCGAGCGCGTGGAGCACGCTCCCGAGCCAAGGAAACGGCTCCGGTGCGACGACGAGAGGTCGTGAGTCCGCGTCTCCCGTCGTGGCTGCTAGCGCGGTCAGTGCGGTCAGCTTGTGGAGATCCGCAGGACTTCGCACATGCGCCACAAGAGCATCGCCACGTGCGTAGGGGGCCAGGAGTGCGTCGAGCGTTTCGTTTTCGAGCGTTCCAAAGTCTTCGACGCTCGCTTGGAGATCGTCCGCGTGGAAGAAGCACCGACCCGGGTCGCGCGTGCGGGCCAGTGAGTGCCGCGCGCGCCGCATGCGGGCTTTGTGCTCCACGTAGGGTTGGGCAACGCCTGCGGCTGTGAGGTCACCATCGAGGAGGGCGAGATGGGCTTGTATTTCGGGCAAGGTCAAGTGCGCAGCGCCTCCTTCGTCGAGTGCGAGTCGCTCGTCGCATAGCGCCAGGAGGGCCTTTGCCACGGGTATGGCTTCGTTCGAGCGGACTTCCCGCTCCGCGTCCATGCGCGCGCATTCTGCGTAAACGTGAAAGGCTGTCGTGCCCGGCGCTGAGGCCTCGGGGAGGGCACCTGCCGTTTCAAGACGCGAGGCGCGTTCTGGAAACGCGGTTTCAACGTAACGGCGCCAGGTCCAGACCGCGGCGCCGACCCGGGCAAGGCCCCCCAAAACCAATGCGAGACGATCGAGGAGGACGCCAAGCTCGGCGTTGGGGATGCGCTCCACGCCCCGTTGCGCCACGGCCCCGCGCAGTGAGGCGAGTCCGGCGTCATACGCCATGCGTGCTTCCTCCCACCGCGCGGCAACGCGCGCGAGGGGACGCTTGAGGTAACCCGCGAGAGCCGCGTCACCGAAAGCTGCGGCGATGCGCGCGCCCACGTGGAACGCGCGGGGCGCGTCGGCGGGGATGGGGCCAGCGCGGCGCGCGAACACCCATCCATCCTGATCCACCACGAGCGCCGGGAGTCGACCTCCGTGCCCTGCGCCTGGGAAGGCATCTTCGAGTCCCCGGGAGGCCTCGGCGACGAATTCGCGTGCCAGACCAGCCGCGCAAGGCCCGAGCGCCGTCGGGAAGGCGGCCCGCACCGGTGCGCGAGCCATCGTGCCGGGATCGGGAACTGCGCTCTCGCGCCAGCGCAGGACGTTGAGTGAGTCGTCGTCGGCCGAAATGATCCATTGGACCAACACGTCGCGTCCGCCATCGACGTAAGCCTCCAACGCAACGGCGAGGGAATCGAAGTGGCTGAAAAAGCCGCGAAGCGTTTCTCGACCGCGACCGCGGAACACGTGGGGAGCGTCATCGACCCGCGGTGCGCCGGGGCGTCCTCCCCGGATCGAAGCGTCGGCAGTGTTCCCTTCGGCATCGTTCCTTTGCCTGGGGTCGGCATCCGCATCGGCCAACGCCAGTTCCCAAGCCCAGGCTTCGGGGCGGCGGGACGTGACGACGCGAAGGGTGCCCGCTTGCCGCGCGAGCACGTAGGGCTGCAACAGCACGTTACCGGGGTAGAGGTTGATTTCCGGAGGAACGCTCTCGAGGAGCGACTCGAGTGGCGCCGCGTAAAGCCCCTGTATCACGCGAGCCAGCGCGGTGGGGATGTCCTCGGAAGCTTCCACGATGACCGCGGGAAAGGCGCCGGCAAGTGCACCCGAACTGTCGTCGAGGGCATGGCTCGCGCGCAGGATCCAGCGCGTGTCGGCGGGAAGTCCGTAACGGAACGCCAAGGGAAGTGGCGTGGCCGCCTCGAGGCAGTGGCGATCGCACAGGGAGCGAAAGACCCCTTCGGCGAGGGCAATGAACTCTTCGGGGCGTTCAATGAGCTCATCGGCGCCTTCGGCCAAAAGGCGCTCGAAGAGCGCTGCCGCGAGGGAAGGATGCAACAGGGCCGACGGTGGGCGCGCAAGCAGCGGGCGGGCGAGGACGTCGGAAGCTTTGGTTCCGAACAGGATGGCCCAGTCTTCGCGAACGGCGGGACTGGGATCGGTGGCGGGGCGAGTCATGGCGCGAGTTCCCGGGCTTTCGCCCTTGAGCTCCGGACAGAGCACCGAAGCGTCCTCAAAAGCGGAGAGGAAACGCGCGCCGTTCTCAAGGTCGCCGCCTGAGGCGTTGTCGATTTCGCCAGGGAACAAGTCTGCATGGAAATCGATTGCCATCGGTCATCCTCCGGGTCGGCCGCCCACCTTCCGAACGCGCGCGGCGCGGATGAAGGCGGTGCCCTTTCCGCATGGCTCGCGGCCTTCCCCTGAATGTTACGGCGGACGACCTCGGATGTCAGCAAACTCAGGCCTCGGCTAAAGGCCTCGGCTAAAGGCCTCACGCGGGTTTCGGCGAGGGGAGGAGCTTCCGGGCGCGAGCCCACCCCACGAACTCCTCCTCGAGTTCCGCGAAGCTCGAGATCTCGTAGAGGGTGTCTTGCATATGATGGATGTCGAAGTTGCGCTCGGCGATTTCACCTATGTTGAAAGGGCGCTTGACCACCTTGGAAGTGAGCGAGTGGACGATTTCACCCACGCTGCTCGCAATGCCAGCGCCATAGATGCGACAGTCGTCGTTTTCGCGCCGTGCGCCGTCGTGGGCCGACGGATTGATGAGCCCGAATTCCACCGTGAACCAGTAGATGCGTCCGAGGCTCGTGATGTCGCTTGGCGTCGACGCCCGGAGCCCCGCCTGGCCCCACTCGTAGAAGAACGACGCGAAGCGCGGGTTCAAGAACAGCGGAAGATGCCCCATGATGTCGTGGAACATGTCGGGCGCGGGTGTGTAAGCGAGCTCGTCGGGATGCCGCACGAAGTCGGTGCAGGGGAAACAACGATTAGCGAGGATCTTGAAGAACACAGGCTCGGGCACGTAACCATCTACTCGGATGACTTTCCAGCCGGAGAGCGCCTCCAAGCGCGTGCTCACCTGCGCGAGGTGGGGGACGCGTGTTGCCGGCAACTCGAGGCGCGCGCGCGCCTCGATGTACTCGTCGCAGACGCGTCCGGGGAGGATGTCACTTTGCTGCGCGAACATCCTCGACCAGGTGTCGTGTTGTTCCTGCGCATAAACCGGGGGCACGATTTCAGTGCCGATGGTCCCTTCGGGACTCGGGCTCACACGCACCGGCAGCGAGGGCCGCGCCTTGAATTCCACCTCGGCCGATAAGGGGCCGTCAGGGATCTTCGGAACCAGGTTGGAAAACCCCATCACTTCACGCCCTCCTGCCCAAATCTGGGTTCGTGCAAACGTCAATGTGACACGAGACGGGACATCTGTTCAAGCAAGCTGCCCGCGGTCGGGAGCGGTAACTGGGTTGCGGCGTCGCTCAAAGCCTTGTCGGGATCCAAGTGCGTTTCCATGAACACAGCGTCCACGCCTACTCCGACGGCCGCCCTCACCAAGGCCGGAATGACGTGACGCAGGCCCGACGAGACGCCCTGGCCCGCTCCGGGAAGCATCGCCGAGTGGGTCGCATCGAAGCACACCGCGTGGCCTTCCCGACCGAGCTCCACCAGGTTGCGGGGGTCAAGGACGAGATTATTGTAGCCAAAGGCAGTGCCGCGCTCACACAGCACGATGCGTGGGTTGCCGCACGCCTCGAGGTAACGGGCCACCCTGAGGAGCTGCTCGGGCGAGGCGTGTTGCCCTTTCTTCACTTGGACGACCTTTCCCGTTGAGGCCGCGGCGGCGAGGAGTTCACGCTGTTCGCAAAGGAACGCGGGGATCTGCACGACGTCCACGACGCGGCCGGCTTCCAGGGCTTGCTCCGGAGAGTGCACGTCGGTGAGCACGGGCACTCCGAGCTCTTCGCGGATTCGGGCGAGCCATTGGAGGCCGCGCTCGAGGCCAGGACCCCGCGCCGTGCCTCGACTGGTGCGGTTGGCTTTATCGTAGCTGCTCTTGAAGATGTAGGGAAAGCCCAGCGCAGCGCACCTTTCCTTCAAGAATCTCGCGACCTCGAGTCCGAGTTCCCAACTCTCGAACATGCATGGCCCAGCCATGATGACAGGCCGGGAGCCGCCCAAGCGAACATCGAAGGCAACTGCACCGTCCCAGGCACCGGTGGTCCCGAATTTACCCGTGTTACCGATGTTACCTAAAGTCTTCGCGCTCATGAGTGTTCCTAGCGTTGGTTGGCCTTGGCGGCGGTCAGGAGCGATGAGACGCGCGCGAGGAGGGCTGGGTCGGCCGGCACGGCGTACGCGCGGGTCCCTAGAGCGCGCGCGGTGAGGACGAGGGGGTCTAGAAAACGCGCATCCTCGAGCCAAAGGGGTTTCCAGGCGTAAGTCGCTCCCGCAGGGGAGAGGAGTTCACCGATGTTCACGCCAAAGGCGTCGTCCCCGATGCATGCGGCAGCAAGCGTCCAGAGCGCGCGGGGGTCGAGGACGCGATCGGCATATCCATTGGCCCCTCCGGCGTCGATGAGGCACACGGGTAGGCCCTCAAGCTTCGTACGCGCGTGGCGGGCATCAGAGGGTGGCAGGAACGCGCCGCGCTCGAGGACTACGGGCAAACCCGCCTCCACGCACGCGTCGAGGACGTCGGCCTGCCTGCACACTTCGCCCGGAATGGCGAGGAACGAAACGCCGCATTGAGCAGCGAGCGCGACTTCCGTCGGTGTGCTCACCACGCAGCCAAAGGAAACACCCGCGAGCGAGCTGTGCACCGCCGCGCGCGCGCCTTCCAAGGCCACCTTCTTGGCGCGCGCGTCCAAAATGGTGGTGCGCGCGAAGGTGTCGTCGTCGAGTTTCCACGCGAACGGGTTCGCGCACGCGAGAACGGGTGCGCCCTTAGGCAGGAGCGCGCGCATCGATTGCAGGGCCTCGAGGGCCCTGGTGTCCTCGTCGAAGCCCATCCCGATGACGAATGCGGGCTCATCGATGGTGGCGGCCTCCCAAGGCGCGGTGGGCCTTGAGGACGTCGAAGACCCTTGAGAAGCAGGGGGCACGGGCGATGTCATGGGACGGCGACTCCACGCGAAAGGAAGCCGTGGTTATACCGTCGTGCTCCATGGGACTCAATGTTCGGTTGCTGTTCGGTTGCTGTTCGGTTGCTGTTCGGTTGCTGTTCGGTCGGCTCAGGCGCGCGGCTTCTCCAACTCGTCGAGCCGCGCGAGCAACTTGTCGATGGCATGAGCCTGTTCGGGTGTGGTTTGATGGAACACCCCACCGGCACGATGGCTCTGTGCATCGTACCATTTCAACACCACTCGCAGTTTCAGCCGGAGGGGGGCAAAGATACCGAAGGCCGCAAGGGGAAGGACGAGGGTCGCCGCATCTCCGGGCCTGACGCGGCAGGCGTCGACGAACTCGAGTTTGAATCCGTGCGTGCTGACGTCGAGCAAGACGGCAGAGTGGGCGGCGAAGGGGTTCCAAAGCGAAGTCCGCACCTCGACGAGGGCTTTGCTCTCGATGCGCGGGTAACGTTGGACTGGGCGCAGGGAGCCCCGTTGCGAAGTGTCCGTCTCTTCCCGCTTACGCGCCTCCTCACCCATCGTCCGCGATCCTCCACGGAAGAGGAATCGGAAACCGTGCGGAGGTCTTGAGCGGTCAGGTCGTCCGGGCGCTAGGCAAAACCCGCCATCCGAATCCGTGCACGAGAAGGCGCTCGAGAAAGAGGAGAGCGAGGAGAGCTGCCAGGATCCATGGAAACGCTTGGAGAAGGGGAACCCGGCGCGAGTTTGGGGCGAGTGATTTGCCGCTCGATGCGGCTGGTGTTGGCGTCAGCTTTGAAAACTGAGCGAAAAGGACTGGATTCGGGAGCAGTTCCGAGCTGCCCGCCGTTCCCTGAAAAAGGGGCCATTCCAACGTGCGGGTCACCGGGTCGTCGCGGCTCGCGATGCGCAGGGTGACCTGGGCGAAACGCGTCTGCGCGAACTCGCCGACGCCTTGGTCTCCGCTTTCGCCTAGGCTAGTCGGCTCGAGACCCCCCGGGACCCCGGCCCGCGTGGCGAGCCGCAACGCGGGAAGGCCGAGCCAAGGAAACACGAACGGCTTTCCTTCGCCCTTAGCGCTCCCGGCGACGTCGAGGGCAATGGATTCGTCGAGGCGCAGCGGGCCGCGTGTCTTGAGCAGAAGGAGGCGGTCGTTGTCGTATATGCGGGGAGAGGCGATGTCGGGGGCCCGCAGGCCTCCGTCTTGCCGTCGCTGGAGAAACTCCACGACCCATTGGAAGAACGCATCTGTCCCTTGCACACGGGAAATGCGCTCTGTCCTGTCGATGGGCGTGTCCGCCTCGGTGGCGAGTCCGCCCAAATGCCAATCGCCCGCCAAGATAGCCAAGACGAGCCCCTTGCCCATGGGCATTGCCAAGACGACCGGATGGTCGCCCTCCACCGTCCTCGCGAGAACCAGCGCCTCCTTCTTCGGGCGGCAATCCAGGGCCGTGGCCCTCGAGGAAAGGGCGCGCAGGCTCGAGCCCAGTTCGACGTCGGAAGCAACGCGGGCATCTCCCTCGCGCCAGGCGTACCCTTTGGAGAAGTCGAAGGCGGGCGGGTTCTCGCAAGGGAACAGGCGCGCGAGGTCGGGGTCGCGGGCCGCGAAGGACAGAGGTCCGCCCTGGAGCAGCATGCGCCCGCCGTCGGCAACGTAACGCACGAGATTGGCCGTATCGGTGGGGTTGAGGTAGGAGTCGAAGTCGAAGTTTTGCGCGACCACGCCGTGGAAATTGGGCAGCTCGCTCCCGAAGAGTTTCTCGGCGGGGAATTCGATGAGCGAGAGCTGCGAGCTCGGGATGCTCATGTCGTCCGACGCCTCGCGCAGGATGTAGTACGACAGGAGGTCGAGGTTGGGCCAGAACTTGAGCTTCTGCCGGAACGCGCGGAGGCTCCAATCGGGACCCACGCCGATGTGCAGGAGGGTGGTCTTTCCGTGATGCACGGTCACTACGGTGGTTGCGGTGGAGAGCGGAGGTGATGCGTGCGGAGAGGAAATCGACGCGGTGAGCGCCTGGGTTCCCGTGCGCACGAAATTCACCGGCACCTGAAGCGTCGTGTGGACCACGCCATCGTCGCCGGCGGTGACGTTTTCGGTGCGCGCCGAGAGGAGCGAGGAGCCCGCTCGCAACACCACCTCCACGGGAGCGGACTCACCCGGGGGCAAGCGCCCCATGACTTCGAGGCTCGCCACGCTCTCTTCGCCGAGGAAGCTCGCCTTGGGCAGGAAGACCTCCGACAGCCCGAGGTAACGCGCGGGTGGCGTCGCAAAGGTGTCCGCGTTCCCACTGGAGTCCTTCGCGCCATCGCTTCCCCCCGCGATCTCCTCGCGCGACAAGAGGAGAACCCGTTTTTCCCGGAAGGCGTCGGTCTCGCGGGCTTTCTGCGCGAAACGCGCCGCGGCGGGTCCCCAGTAGGACTCGCGTGGAACGACGACGAGGGTTCCTTCGAGATTCGAAAGGAGGAGGCCGAGTTCCTCGAGATCTTCGGCCGGGTGAGAGCCGGAGCGACCCCACGTGCGCGTCTCAACGCGCACGTCGATACCGGGCGAGGCAAGGCGTTCCTGGGTCGCTCGGCGCGCTCGCGCCGCGATCCCGGGTTGGCTCGCGTCCCTGGCGGGGAGGAGGAGAGTCACCTCCCGTGGAGCCTCTCCGGAACCCCTCGCGTCGACGAACGGACGCGCCACAGGGAGGAGGCATAAGGTAACGATGGATAGGCGCAACAGGAGCAGCAACGGGCCCTTCATGGTTCGAGTCCTAGGTTGCGAACGCGGCTGAGGATCTCTGGAAGTTGCAATTGATCCTCCTTGTAGTCGGTGGTGAGGAACGCGTACATCAGATTCACGAACGAGCGCTCTCCAAGCTCATCGTCGCTGGCCCGGCAGGCGGGGCCAGCCGAAAGGAACCGTGCGCGGGTCGCGATTCCCACGGGCGAGTGGGCCCCGGCGCGTTTACGCAGCGAAAGGAGCCAGGTCGCTTCGGGCTCGCAGCCGTCGAACGAAGTGAGGAGGTAAAAGCTCCTGTAGAGCAGGCCTCGGCGTTGCTGGCGTTCCCACCTCAGTCCGACGCCCGGGGTTTCCAGGGAGGCGAGTGCGGGTGGGAACGCGTCGCTAGCGAACCCTTCGAGCACGAAGCCTCCACCCAGAGTCACGTGCTCGACAAGTGCCGGGCTCGGCAGGCTCGAGACGTCTGCAGCCCACCAAATTTCGGCCGCGCCAGGTCGGCACGCGCCAGGGAGGAGTTCCTTGGGGAGTTCAATGGTGCCCCGCGAGGCGAGGAGCTCGCGAAGGCGCTCGTAGCGGCTCGCAACGTCGGCGGGGATCTGCGCATCGCACCAGGCGATGCGCATGGGGATGCCCAAAGGTGCACCCGGGACTCCTCCTCTCCCGGCGCCCCCTCGCTGATTGAAGAAAAAATCGCGCAAGGAGCGCTGAGCTTGGACTTGAGCCTTCGCCTCGGAAATGCCACCGGGCGAGAGACCCGCGCTTCCGAGGGCGGCAAGGAGGAGTCCTACGCGCAAAGCGTGCGAACGACGAGACGCCAGTATCCAAGGCACGATCCAAAGCGCGATGAGGGCGAGAGCCGCGAGTGCGAGTCCGCTCGCGATGCGAGCGTGCAGTCCCGTGCGCGTGCTCGCTTCTGATCCCTCACTCGCTCCCAATGCCGGCGAGTTTTTGTCGCCGCTCCAAAGCGCTGCGAACTCACGCTCATCGAGGAGACTTTCAACGCGCTCGAACGGGGAGACGCCCACGAGAGTCCAACGCGCATCATCCGGTCCTGCTCGGTAGAGCCCGGGCGCGGGCTGCTCCGCGGTGTCGCGCGCTGCGAAACTCAGTTGAGCGGGATCGAGCCGCTGCGAGAGTGCGGAACGAGGCAGCGTTTCGAGGTCGGCAGGCGAGGCCGGCTGCAATACGGCGATGCGGGGAGCACTCGCCCCCTGCGCGTCGGCGAGGATTCCCAACCACAGCTGACTCCAAAGACTCGATCGTCCGAGCTCGCCGTTGGGAAGCGAGAGCGATGTCCGCACATAGGCCACGCGTGCGCGACGAGCCTTGTACGCCAAGGGCGTGCCGTCTGCGGCTTCCGTGACGGGGACGAAAGCGTCGCCCCGCGGTCCGTCTTCGAGCGCGGAGGTGAGGTCCTCCGGGAAACCCAAGGTGCCCTCAGGTGGGGGAGGAGCGAGGATAAGGGTCGTCGGGAGTGCCGCGTCTTCGAGTTGAACGGCGGCTCGCACCATTTCAAGATTCGGCGCGTCTTCAAAACGCAGGGGCGCCGCGTAAACGAGCGCATCGCAGCAAGGCTCGTAGCCACGGGGTATCCAAAACTGACCTTTGCTAGAGAGCGTGCCGGAAATCTCCTCGCTCAGCGGCACGACCCAGAGGCTTTGGCGTCGGAAGGACCACGGTTCGTCGCCCGCGGTTCGTGCCGTGTCCTCGACGGAGTGATCGACACATGCCTCGCGGCGAAACGGCAGCGAAAAGAAAGTGGCGAGGGCACGGAGGTCCGCGAAGGGATCGAGTTCCTGCGGACCGCCCACGCCGTCGCCGCATGCAGTCAGCAAAGGACGGGCCTTCTCGTCGCCCTCGGTGGCGCCCGTCACGAAGGAAAGGGCGGAGGGCGAACCTTCGCTCGGAGTCGCTGCGAAAGTCTCCACGGCGAGCCCAGGGCGAGCCTGCAGCGGGATAATCGTGCGAGGGTCCAAAGGAGAAAAGTCGCCTCCCCCCGCGGGGGGCGTCTCCTTCCAAGCGGCCAAAAGAGCCGTAGGAACGATTTCCGCCCGTTCCCCGGTGAACTGACGCGGCGCGCCGGTGGAGAAGAGTTTACCGGACCGGAACGCGTCCGAGAGGAACGAGAGGCTTTGGAGGGTCTCGCTCTGCCCGTCGGAGATGACAAGGAAGGTACCGGCGCCCTGCCGGAACGCGCCCGAGCCCCTCACAGCCTCGAGAACCGCGGCCTCCGCGAGGGGGCGTGCGAAGGGAACAGGCGTGCTCGCGATGCCGCCAAGGTAACGCTCGATTTCGGCCGCGCCGCCCAGGGGGCGGATCTCATACCCCGTCGCGCCGGTCGCGCCGGTCCCCGCGGGCACCTCCACGAGCGCGTGCAAGGGATGCCCTTCCGCGAGCAGGCGCGCGGCCATGGCGCGCGGGTCGAAGCCGTTTTGCCTTCGCGAGAGGACTGCCGAGAGGGTCGGGTCGACCCACACCAAAGCATCTTCCTTGCCTCGCCGACCGGGGTCGTCTTCGCGCGGAGGCCAGAAAAGGAGCGCTCCCGCAGCCGTGAAAGCCAGCACAGCCGCAACTGCAAGCCAGGGAGGAGGGGCGAGTCGGATGCGCCTCGCCGCGTCCTCTCGCGCGGCGCCGAGGAACCACGACGGGACCTGGCGCTCGGCAGGTCGCCTTCGCCGCAGGAGCAGAGCTCCGAGGGTCGCGAGGGACACCAGACACGAGAGCATTACGAGAGTCGCGAGATCCATGCGCCGGCGTCCTTCCTTGGAACCTAGAGAGCCATGGAGGCGCAAGGGCCCCCATCGAGAGTGGGTCAGCAGAGCATGAGAAGTTCGCGCGCGAGAGTGTCGAGGGGGCGGGATGGCCAGGCCAGGAGCTGACCAAAGCCTCTCTCATTGGCCATGGCGCGTGCGACTTCGAGCTGAGCTTCGAGGCTGCGCTCGTAGCCTTCGCCCGAAAATCGCGAGGCCGCCTTGGCCTCCCCCGCTCCTCCCGTCGTTGCCTTTAAGTACGGACGCAGGGCGGCGACGTGTTCCCCCCCGTCGCGCGCTTCGCCCAGCAGTCCCAAGAGCGATGAAGGCAATTCATCTTCGTCGCGCACGAGCAAGAGGCTCGAATTCAGATTGGCGCGCGGCGAAAGCGGTTGAGCGAGAGCGGAGAGCCCCCCGTCGGGCGCCTCGGGAGAGTGGAGGCCATCGGTTATAACCCACAGCCATCGGGCGCGCCGCAGGTCGTCCTCACGCGCGAGCAAAAAAGCGCCCAGGTCGGCGTCGAAGCAACGTAACACGCGGGTGCCGTGCAAGGCGCCAGCGTGGATCAAGGCGAGCAGGCCGGCGAGGGCCAGGGCTTGCTGACCCTTGTTGACACCCCCTGGCCGGCCTCTGTAGGTCATGTTTCCGTAAAGGTGGAGAACGATAACGGCAAGCGACCGACCCGGTGCGTGGTCGACCCGAGTGTGGTATTCACCTAAGCGCGCGAGTAGCGGCAAGGAGAGATCCTTGAACGCGTCGCCGGGTTCGTAGGCTCGCGTCGACACCCCGAGCCGCCACGCGGCCCTGGGGCGGGCGCGGTCGGCGGCCGCGAACATCCCGGCGAGCCGGGCTCCTAGGCGTGCGCGCAGCGCGGAGGGGAACGCCCGACACGGATCCGCCTCCGGCCAGCTTGCCGGATCGTCGGGAAGGAGCGAGGCGAGCTCACCGAGGTTCATCGAGGACTCCTGCGCGGGCGTCAGGGCTGCGTCTGCCCGCGATGCGGGGCGAACGTGGCAGAGGGCCCCAACAATTTCACTGGCCAGGAGGCACGAGTCAACCATGACACCCGAGCTGATGAAGGTCCTCACTGAGGCGTGGACTCCCGCGCCCGACGACACGGACGCCTTGCGCGATGCGTTTGTGCGCGCCCGGGAGCGCGTGCGGGAGGCGCTCGTCCCCAGTCCGCTCACCCGATCGCATTGGCTTTCGGAGGCCACCGGGGCTGACGTGTGGCTCAAGCTCGATTGCCTCACGCCCAACGGAAGCTTCAAGGTCCGGGGCGCCCTGAATGCCATCGCAGCGAGGCTCGAGCGCCGTGCCTTGGGGCTCGCGGGCGGCCCGGGCCATGGAGGCCATGGAGGCCATGCGGGCCATGCGGGCCATGCGGGCCATGCGGGCCATGCGGGCCATGCGGGCCATGCGGGAGAAGGGCCTCTCAAAATCTGCGCGGCGTCCGCGGGTAACCATGCCCAAGGCGTCGCCTTCGCGGCCCGTCGTATGGGTTGCGAGGCGCACATCTTCCTTCCCAAGCGCACGCCCATGGTGAAGCGCGATGCCACTGAGCGTCTCGGCGCTAAGGTCTACATCGTGGGAGATGTCCTCGAGGAAGCGTTCGAGGCGGCGCTCACCTTCGCACGGTCGGAGGGGGCGGAGTTTCTGCACGCGTTCAACGATTTCGACATCATCGCAGGGCAATCCGTCTGTCTCCAGGAGGTCTTCGAGCAATTTCCTGCCATGACAGGGCAACCTGCCTCCGCCATCGATGACTTCGTATGCAGCATCGGGGGAGGCGGACTTGCCGCCGGCTGCGGCGTGGCCATGCGTCTCTTCGGTGGAGGCCGAGTCATTGGCGTGGAGCAGGAGGTCTACGACTCCGGCCTGCGCAGCCTGCGCGAAGGAAAGCAATCCCCCATTTCGGGACCCGCGCGACCGTCGCTCGCCGACGGCATTTCGGTCCAACTCATCGGGAATGCGACTTTCGGTTTCATGAAAGAGACCCTCGAGCGCGTGGTCACGGTGACCGACGACGAAATCACGGCGGCGATCCTCGGACTTTGCGAACGCGAGCATGTCGTGGTCGAAGGAGCTGGCGCGGCTTCGGTTGCCGGACTCCTCAAGAACGCCAAGGCATTCGAGGGGCGCACCGTGGTGGTGAGCATCAGCGGCGGCAACATCGATCCCCAGCTCCTCTCGCGCGTCATCGCGCGGGGCCTTGGCGTCACGGGACGTGTGCTTCGCCTTTTCGTTCGCTTGGGCGATCGTCCTGGCGAGTTGCGCGGGCTGCTGGCCCACATCGCCGAGAGGGATGCCAACGTCCTTGAGGTCCATCACGACCGGACCTATTCGCAGGTCAACGTCGGAAATGTGGAAGTTGAACTTGCCCTGGAAACACGCAACTTTGAGCACCACTACGACATCATCGAGTCGCTTCAAGAAAAGGGCTACCACGTCCGAACCCATGGAAGGTGACCGAGGTGATTCCCCAATTCCCTAAGCTTACGCCCGGTGCTAGGCTTGGCCCATCGGACGCATCCCGCCCACTCTGCGCGCACCGTCCCCGAACCCGCGCTGCGGAGCGGGGAGTGAAGTGCGCAAGGGCGCGCGCAAAAGGACAAAAGACAGCCCCATGAGCTCCCACCAGATTCCCGAGTGTTACGATATCGTCATCGTCGGCGGTGGACCCGTCGGCCTCTTCGCTGCCTACTACGCGGGTTTGCGCGACATGAAGAGCAAGCTCCTCGACCGCCGGCATGAGCTCGGAGGGCAGCTCACGGCCATTTACCCGGAAAAATGGGTCTACGACATCCCGGGCATACCGGCCATCCGGGGCAAGCACTTGTTTGAAAACCTCATCAAGCAAATCGCGCCCTACAACATCCCCGTGACGCTCAACGAAGAAATCGTCCATATCCGCAAGAACCGTAACAACATCATGCGCGTCGAAACGCGCGGCGGTACCGTCCACCACGGCAAAGCGGTTCTCCTGTGCCTGGGCATGGGTGCCCATATCCCTCGCCGCATGGACATCCCCAACCTTGTCGATTTCGAGGGCAAAGGCGTGCACTACGGTGTGCACACCCTCGAGGATTTCCGCGGCAAGCGCACCCTCGTGGTCGGCGGGGGCGATAGCGCGCTCGACATGGCGCTGACCATCGTCGATGAGTGCAAGGATCTCGTGCTTCTCCACCGGAGCGACCGCTTCAACGCCCACGAGGAGACGGTCAAGAAGCTCTACTCCTCCAACGCCGAGATCCGTACGTTCCACGAACTCGCCGGAGTCGACGGCGATGGCCGCCTGCAGTCGTGCGTCGTGCGCGACACGCGCACGAAGGTCGAAACGCGGCTCGAGATCGACGCCATCGTCATCGCTATCGGGCTCATCTTCAACCTCGAGGGCGTCAAGGACTGGGGCATTGAGCTCGAAGGCACTGCCATCGTGGTCGATCACAATCGCCAAACGAGCGTGGAGGGCGTCTACGCCGCGGGCGACATCGCCACTTATCCCGGAAAAATGAAACTCATCGGAACGGGAGCTGCCGAGGCCATGCAGGCCATCAATCACGGCAAGACCTACATCCAGAAGACGTTCCCTTACCTGTGAGGCTGGCGTCTCGCCACGACATTGTGCGGCTGCATGCGCCCTTCCTCGCCGGCTGCTTCGCAGCCCTGCTGTTCGCCTTCGTTTGGACGCGGGGGCACTCGCTCGCGGAACTCGGATTCGGCACACTCCCCGCCACCGGAATGCGACTGCGCGCGCTGTTCTCGGGCGTGCTGTCCGATGCCTGGATTTCGGCGCTCCTTGCGCTCCCGCTCTCGGTCGCACTGCTGCCGCTGACTTTTTGGCGCGCGCGGCGTCTTGCCCTGGCGGCGTCTTTCACCCTGCTCGTGCTCGTGGCGTTGAGTATGGGATTCCTCATCGGTTGCCACGTCCTCTACGTGGAGTTCTTCGGTGGCACCCTGTCGTGGCAGCATCTGCGTTACCTCGGTGATCCGGGCTTCGTGCGCGCGAGCGCCGACGCCTTCCTCGATGGTCAGGTGGTCGGTTGCGCCGCGGGCGCGGCCGTGGTCGCCGCGCTCTCTTGGCTGCTCGTGATGCCGCTGACGGTGGGCCACCTCGGAACGCGTGCGCGGCGGTTCCTTCCCTTCGTTCCCTTGGCTCTCCTGGCATTCGGTGGGCTTTGCCAGGTCGTAAAGGTCCAGGCCAACACCCTCAAGTGGGGGTGGCACGTGCCCAGCGTCCTTCGGCTCAATTTTCTCGAGAGCGCTGCCGTGCAGTGGTGGCGAGCGGAAAAGATGCCGCTGCTCGACGAGCCAAGCATCGGTCTTTTGCGCGCGCACGCGGGAGTCCCGGTCGATTCCCCCGTCAAGGATGCGCTCGAAGCTCCGTTTCGTCCGGCGCAGTCCGATGGCCCCGGCGGCGCACTCGTGAGCGTGGTGCGTCATCGCCTCCTGTCGGGACAGCCCATTTACGTTTTCCTTCTCCAGCTGGAGAGTTTTCGGCCTGAGGAGTCGCGCACGTATCACCCAGACTTGCCCGAGACCAACACGCCGACATTCGACGCTCTCGCGCAAGAGTCCATCGTTTACGAAAACCTGTTCACGGCCGGTGGGGTCACCCGGGCGGGGCAGGAGGCCCTCCTGTGTGGGCTGCTTTCGGGTGAGTGGACCTCTGCGATGCGCGATCTTCCCTCGGCGGCGCCGCGCTGCCTGCCGCGGCTCCTCAAGGATGCTCTTGGTCCACGTAAGGTGTATGCGGCCTGGTGGCACGGGGGTGACTTCAATTTCGACAGCCAAGGGACTTTCTGGCAGCGTCAGGGCATGGATGCCATCCTCTCACGCGAGGACTTCGCCGCCCAGAGCGATGAAGGCGCGAGCGCAGGAGCGGACGCCTACCCCGGAACCTGGTGGGGCGTGTCCGACTTCACCCTCGTTGAGCGCATGAAGCGCGATTTGCTCGTGTCGCGACCCGAGGCGCGCGTGTTCCTGCACACCTTCCTTTCGGTCACGAACCATCCGGGATGGACGCTGCCTGTGGATGCGCCCGTGTCCTGGTACCGCGGTGAAGCCGAGAAGTGGGATCGCTATAAACCCCTCCTCACGACCCGCTACACTGACGAGGCCCTCAACCGCCTCCTAAACCACCTCAAAGATACCGTCTGTTACCTCTGTCAGTCGGGTTCGCTCTGGGACAACGCCCTGGTCATCGTGTCGAATGACCATGGCACGCTCATGCCGAGCCTGCGCGCGCCCGAGGGCTACGCATGGGGGCGGTCGCCCGAACTCGACGTAGCGGCCGCGCGGGCGGCCAGCCATGGCGCATTCCTCCTGACCGGAGGAATGACCGCCAGCGCCATGCGGGGCCTTGGGCTCTCAATGCCCGTGCGCGACACCACCGTGCGCAGTCAGCTCGACGTGTTCGCCACCATCGTGGACGCTTTCGGTATCGCCAACGCGCGCACAGTGGGCGACTCCCTGTTCGCCCGAGAACGTCGCTGGCCCGTGGCAGTCGATCTTGGCGCGCGCGTTTACTTCCCGGATTCCGCCGGCGGGGGCCGCGTGGTCGATCGCGAGGGCCTCCTCAAGGGAACGGTGCGAGCCTCTGACGAGCCGGGCGAGGCGTCGTTGCGGAGAGCGTACTTCTTGGGCCTGTCTCACCTGCTGGCGGAAGGTCTAGCGGGCCGATAACGTAACAATTTGGAATACATGGTTTTTCGAATCAAAAATGAAAGCGACTCAAGAATTCCTTCGGAGTTCCGAAAATGCCTCCATGGGAGGACTTCATCATGTCGCATAAATTAGCACTTACGGCTTTGGCCTTAATCGCGATGCTCGGGCTCGTGGGTTGCGGCACGGATTCAAGTGCCGAGACAGCGGGAGTCCCAGTCGGACCCAATACGAGAAACAGCATGATACGGCCCGGCGAATCCCGCGAGGTCACCGTTTGCGAGAGGCGCACAGCGGTCGTGAGCCGCGAGAACTTCCTCGGCATGTGCGTCCCGCGATTTAGAGCGTTCCAAAACTCCTTGAACGAGGGAGCTTCCCGAGGCGGTACGTCTCGAAGTGGAGGCGGCACGACTTCCGCGTTGTCGCTGGCCGGGAACACGACGCCGTGGCTCAGCAGGGTGGAAATCAAGAACAGATACGACCTGTTTTGCGCCCGACTCGTGGCCGCCCGCGCCTACAACGAGAATTTCGATTCCATCGATAGGCACATCGTGAGCAGCTTGGCGCTCAGACGTCCCGCGGGATCAGAGGCGGAAATGGCTGCGACACGCCTCGCGAACCTCACACTTATCAATGAGTCGCTCAGGTGCCCTGTCCAACTCGCCAACCTACACATCGATGAATGGGATCAGGGTAGCAATTCTACGACGAGCGGAGGCTCCAGCAGCACGAGATCCGCAGGTACGAATAACGACGAGACCAACTACTGATTCGTGCCGCGCGGATCCGCGCGGTGAGCCGATCCAGGGAACGGAGTCTGCATGAAAGCGGAGATCAAGCAGCAAGCGCTGGGAGTTCGGGAAACGACGGGATTCCTGACAAAGCGCGCTCGCCTCTTGGCGTGGATGATCGGAGTGAGCACTGCGTCGGCAGCGTGCGGGATCACCGAGTCCCGCGGATCCCGTGACGCCTCGGCTCCCGGACTCGGCACTGCCGACGAGAATTCGGGGACCGAACTAGGAACCGGAGGCGATCGAACGTCGCAGCCTACCCGGGCGGCGGCTTCCTTCGCGGATCTCACCTCGACACTAGTGGAAAAAGGTGGCCTCTTGCCTCTGGCGTACTTCGAGTTTTCCTTCTCGGGAGTCCCACGTCCTTGCATGGGGGCGTATGTTGGCCAAGGACGCCTCGTAACCGCTGGCCACTGCTTAAGGGGTTTCCCCGAGGATGGCACATGCCCCGTGGACCTTCGGGTTCGTTGGCTGGTTCACGATTCCGGAGCCTACGCTCTATCGGGGGACAAAACAGCCTGCGCGCGTGTGCTCAAAAAGCGCGATGAGGATGGCGACAAAGGCCTTGATCTGGCTATTCTTCAACTCGTCGGCATGGGGACCTGGCCCGAACAAGTGCTCACCTTCGTTGCTCCTGTTACGTCCCAAAACTCCCGCGTGCAAAGCATCGGGCCAAGTGGGAGCGGAGCTCGCGTCTCGTTCCGTGCCTTCATGGGCGCACCATTCGAGAACGCCGGCAACTATTTCCACACGAATGGGAGCCACGCGCCGGGTTTCTCCGGCACACCGGTGTTCATCGAAACGCGCGATGCATTGGGACCCATTGTCCCCTCCCAAGGAGCCGTGGGGCTCCACGTAGGCACTTCGGACTCCGCCTCTCGTGTGCTGCGTGGCGACCTGGTTCGCGATTTCCTTAGGTAACGCATTAGACTCAAGCCCTGAGCCTATTTGACCGATACCCCCCACTGGAGGTGCGGTATGGTCAGGAAGCTGGTGTTCGAGTCGAGGCGCTCAGTGACAAGCGCTGCGACCCTGGCCATGGCCCTCGTAACAACGGCGTGTGGTAAGCCCTCCACCGGTGGTGGCAAGTGTGGTCCCAAGGCTGGCCAGGGGCTCGTGCTCGAGTCGCTCCAGCTCGCCGACCCCGCTCCCGGCGCATCGACGCTGGCCACGGCCTCGACCCCCCGGAGTCCACGGATGATTGGCGGGCTTCTGGCACTGAAAACGCTGGAAGGTCAGTCGGAGGCGCTTGGCAACCTCAAGGAATCTCGTAAGACAGTGGGGTCCGATGGGCTGGACAAGCTCGCATTCTCGTCCAACAGCCGATGTTCGACGGTCCTCGAGTTCGTAAAACAAGGCGATGAGTACCTCGTCGACGCCTTCACGAGCGACAGCTGTTACGTCATCAAGGCGGTCTACTGGGGCCAGTCTTCGAGCCTCGCATTGGAAGTGTTCCGAGCCGCAGCTGATGGGAATCCCGACGGTTTCGAGACGATTGAAGTCATCGATGACAACCTCCAGGCGCGTGATGCGACGTTGCGCGCGTTGGCCGCGATTCCAGAGGTCGATGCCCCTGCGCGCAATTTGTTCGTCAACTGGGGCTTCACGTCCGAGCGCATGGTTCGCATGCGGCAGTTGGCGTTCGACACCGAGGCGATCCCGGCAGGAGGTGGCGAGAAATTCGGCGACGTAGCGAAGCCCCTTGCGGACAATCTGTGCCTGAAGGTTATCGATGCCGACTTTGCCGCATGGGAAGCGAATCCAACCTCTCGTGAGAATCCCCGCGAGTCGTTGCGACCTCAACCTGAGAACTGCCAACTGTTGCCTCAGGGACACTGGCGGCGTTTCAAAGTCAAGCCTTCGGTGGTTGCCGCGAAGAAGCCGCTCCTTGACGCATTGGTGGCTGACTCGAAATCATATGAAGCGTTCAGGAAAGAGAAGTCGGGATTGCCGACGGACGTCCTAGCGAACATCGAAGCGTTGCGCACCTTGAGCGCGGAATGGCTCGAGCTCCACCGGATCAGCCGTCGCATTCGCCTGGCCATGTTTGCCGTTCGTGCGAACTGCACTGACACCAAGCAGCCGCAAAACCAGATTCTCTGCAAGAACCGGGAAGCTTACGTCGCACATGCGAAATCGCTCGCACCCGAAATCTCAGCCGAGATCGACGAGTTCAAGGCTGCAGGCTACCCGTCGGCTGCTCCAAACGCGTTCACGACGAAAATCGTTCCCAAGTATGCGTCATCGCTGACGGCCGACAAATTGAAGGCGCTCGAACTCCTCAAGGCCTACCAAGCTCTTCAGGTTGCCATGAAGACTCATCAAGGTCGCTTGGGATTGGCTACGAATCACATCCGAAACGTAGGCGCGACTTCGGTGGTCGTGCAGTTCAAGGACTTGGCCGTGTTCCCACCCTCCGGCGTCGCGGTGCCTGAAGAGTTCGCACGTCACAAGTTCGCTTTCACAAACCCTTGGCTAAGCATGGACTTCACTGGAACGGCGCATCCGCTCGTCAACAATTTGCGCCACCCCTTCAATGAAGCTTACGCAGTTACCTTTGGCGGGTTTCCGGTGGGCGCGGTCCAAGCAAAGGTCGAAGAATCCGGTGGCGCCTCGGTTATCGCCCTGCCACGACGGTCTCGAGGAGGAGGCCCAGGCGCCGGTGGTGGCGAGGCCTCCAACACTCCGAAGAATCCAGGAAAAGAGACGACCACCACCGACGGCAACGCGCCGGGTGGTTGCTAACCCTGGGGCAACGCTACGCGGGCCCTCGACGTCGCATGCCACACCTCAGGCGAAGAGCTCAGAGAGCTCCCTCACCTCGTCGATGGGGAAGAGCTGCGCGTCGCCGCCTGTTTCTTTAACGAGTTGCACGTAGGCGTCCTTCTCCGCGCGGTAGCCGCGTGCCGGGATGTAGATGCGCTCGAAGCCGAGCTTTATGGCCTCCTGCGTGCGCGCGAGGGCGTGGGTTACCGCACGAATTTCGCCTGAGAGCCCCACCTCCCCGAAAAAAGCGTGCCTTGGCGGCAGCGGCCGTTCGAAGAGGCTCGAGAGCACGGCCGCCGCGCAGGCGAGGTCGGTGGCGGGTTCCGCAATGCGCAGCCCTCCGGCCACCCCGGCGAAAATGTCGTTCATGGAAACCGTGGCGCCCGCGCGCTTCTCGAGGACCGCGAGCAGAATATGCAGGCGCGACTGATCGAGTCCCGTGACCACGCGCCGCGGCGTGGAATAGGTAGACCGGCCCACGAGCGCTTGGATTTCCACAAGGAGCGGTCGCGTGCCTTCCATGCACACGGCCACTGCCACCCCCTCGCGCACCGCTCGGGTGTCATCGAGAAAGTAACTGCTAGGGTCGGGAACGTCGCGCAGCCCGGAGCCCTGCATGGCGAACACGCCCATTTCGCCGGTGGATCCGAAGCGGTTTTTCGTGGCGCGCAGGATGCGGAATCCGGTGTTGGCGTCGCCCTCGAGATGGAGCACGGTGTCGACGAGATGCTCGAGCATCTTGGGGCCCGCCACCGTTCCTTCTTTGGTCACGTGCCCGACGATGAGCGTCGTGAGGGTTCCACCCTTGGCCATGTCGAGGAGCGCGCCGGCACATTCGCGCACCTGCGAGATCGAGCCCGGGCTCGAGGACACGTCGGGGTGGCTCGCGGTTTGGATGGAGTCGACCACTAGCACTTGCGGGCGGTGGGCTTTTGCTTGCGCACCGAGGGCGATGACGTCGGTTTCTGAGGTGAGCAGAACCTTGTCGCTCACGCAACCAAGGCGGTCGGCACGCAGACGGATCTGTTCGGGGCTTTCTTCGCCGCTGGCGTAGAGCACACGGAAGCCGCGTTGCGCGAGTCCGTGGAGGGCCTGCATGAGGAGCGTCGACTTGCCGATGCCCGGTTCGCCCGAAAGAAGGACGAGGCTGCCGGGCACGAGCCCCCCGCCGAGCACACGATCGAATTCGGGGCTGCCGCAAAACACCCGTGGGAGGTCGCGATGGTGGACCTCCGAGAGCGGCGTAACCTTGGCGTTCCCTCCTCGTCCGAGTCCCGGGAGGTTCGGGCCACCCTCGCTGCTTAACACCGACGACGAGCGCGCCTCCGAGCCGACGAGCTCCTCCTGGAGGGTGTTCCAGCCGCCGCATTCGGGGCAGCGGCCAACCCATTTGGGGCTCTGACACCCGCATTGCGAGCAGGCAAAGATCGACTTCGTGTTGCGCTGTTTCATCGCGTGTTCCTCCCTAGGAGGTGTGCCGCAGGGGAAGATAAACCTCAAGGCGATCGAGGACCCACGCCCCGCGTGAACGCCGCGATGGTCTCGAAATGGGCTGTTTGCCCAAAGGCGTGGAACACGTCCAAAGTCTCGAGCGAGAAGCCCCCGTCAACGAGCACGCGCGCGTCGCGCGCAAGGCTTGCGCCGTCGCACGCCACGTAGACGAACAGCCGAGGGACGTCCATGCCCTCCGATGCGAAACCCGACAGTAGAGTCGCCATGGTGTCGCGCCCCATGCCGTCGCGGGGGGGATCGGCAAACACAACGTGCGGCAGGGGCCCACGCGCGGCCACGCGTCCGCGAACGAACGCCGACACGTCGTCGACGCGAGCCTCGAAGCCTGCGCGCGCTCCGGGAACGAAACGCTCGAGGTTCCGTTGGTGGTTGAGCCTGCAACTCTCCACCGCCCGCGGCACGCCCTCCACGGCCTCCACGGAGAACGCGCGGCCAAGCCGCGCCTGGTGGGAAAGGAAGAACGGCGCGAAGCTGAAGGCTCCGCTTCCGCAGTAAAGATCCCAGGATCGCACCACCGTGGCCGGGGCAAGGAGCGAGTCCGCCCGCAGCGCGAACGCGGTCAGGATCTCCTCGAGAAGAAGTCCGTAACGTTCCACGGCCTCGCGATGCGGCTGAACGAAGCTCTCCCCGTGCACGAGGAAGGGAGACAAGCGCGGATGCGGCAACTGGAGGTACGCGTCGTCTGCCGCCTTCTTGCGCCCGTCGAAAGAGTCCACGGGGGAGCGAGTACGACGTCGATCTTCGAAACCACGCCGTGTGGCCACCAAGCGCGCGCGCGTTCCCCCATGCGCTTCAACGGTGACTTCAACTTCCGCGCGGACGCCGCGCGGGACGCGCGCTTGCACAACCGCTTGCTTTGCTGCACCCGCCGACCCGGCAAGCGTTCCTGCACCGAGAGGGCAGGTGTCGGTTTCCACCAATTGGTTGCTGCCGGCCGCCATGAAGCCCGCGCGGAATTCCCCCTCCTGTGTGTGCTCAACGTGCCAGCGCAGGCGTTGGCGGTATCGCCAAGGAGCAAGGGAGTGCGATCGGATTCGCTCCTTCGCTCGCGCGACGAAGGCATCGTCGAATCCCCCCACGCGGCGCAGGTTGTGCAAAAGGAAATCGACGCGGACTTCGTCCTGCAGACCATCGTCGGCGTGCTGCAGCGTGCAACCGCCGCACCGGCCATAAATGGGGCAGGGAGCTTCGCGGCGCCGAGGATGCGCTTCGATGAGGGCCTCCACGCGCGCCTCGAAGACTCCCGCACGCTTACGAGGCTCCCCTAGGCGCACGCGTTCGCCAATGAGGGCGCCAGGAATGAAAACGACCCGCCCGTCAGCGAGGCGGGCGAGTCCTCGTCCGTCGGTGGCCAGCGCGAAAATCACGGCCTGCCGCGTCTCCTCTCCCTGGGGAGCGCCGCCTCGTTCGTCGTTGGATTCCGTTTCAATAGGCATGGGGATGGATGAATCCCTTGAGCGGGGTGAGAAGGCATATTTTCAGGTCGAGCCAAAGGCTCCAGTTCTGGATGTACCACAGGTCGCACTCGATGCGCTTCTCGAGCGAGGTGTTCCCTCTCCAGCCGTTGATTTGCGCCCAACCCGTGATTCCCGCCTTCACCTTGTGGCGCAGCATGTACCCAGGAATGGAATAGCGGAAGTCCTGCACAAACACGGGCCTCTCGGGCCGCGGGCCCACCACGCTCATGTCGCCCTTGAGGACGTTGAAGAACTGCGGGATCTCGTCGAGGCTCGTGCGTCGTAGCCAGCGTCCGATGGGCGTGACGCGATTGTCGTCCTTGCGCGCCCAAACCGGGCCCGAACGTGCCTCCGCGTCGACGTACATGCCGCGGAACTTGAGGCAATGGAATGTGCGGCCGTCGAGTCCCATGCGTTCCTGTCGGTAGAGAATGGGCCCGCGGCTCGAAGCCCGGACGAGGAGCGCGCAAGCCAGGAAAACCGGTGCGAAGGCCACGATGAACGCCGCCGCGAACGCGATGTCGAAAACACGTTTGGCCACGTGCCCGTAGGCGTCGAGGCGCGAGGCATTGAGCGAGATGGCGGGAAGATCGGCCAAGTAGGTGACGCGCGGAGCCACGAGAGTCGGCATGCCGAAGTCGGGCAGGAGGATGATTTCCGCAACGGTGTTCCCGAGGCTCTCGTAAATTGCGGCCAGGTGGGTGTTCTCGTCGGGACGCAACGCGATGAACACCAACGAAACGTCGCCCTTCTCGAGTTCCTCGCGCACCTGAGCGAGGCTCGCTCCCGGAACGCGCCCCACGAGCTCCACGTTCCACTGGTTACCCGTGCCCACGAGGCGCTCGACGCGGCGCGCGACTTCGCCTTCCCCCACAACCAAGGCACGCGCTGCGACGCGGCGCGAGGACCTGAGGTAGGCTCGGTTGGCCTTGCGCACGAGGCTTCGGCCCAGGGGAAGGAGCAGCGGGACCAGCAGGGCGAACACGCCCAAGAGGACGCGGCTGTAGCGATGTTCGAACGCGAAGTAGGTGGCCGCCACCAGCCCCACGAATGCGAAGCCGTGTGCGCGCAGGAGATCGAAATGCTCCTCCCACGGCCTCCGGATCTCGAGCGAGCGCCTATACACGCCCGTGCCCAAGAACACGAGGAAATAGATGGCCAAAGTAACGGGCAGGACGCGCAGCGTGTTGCCAAGCGTGTCGGCCCCCTTGGGGAAGGGCAATACGCCGCTCTCGAAGCGCACGACGTAGGCCAGGATCCAGGCCGCCGCAACCATGGCGAGGTCCACCACCGTGCGGACGATGTTCACGCTCTGCGCGTGCTTGTGCAGAATCATGCGAGGACTTTCTCCACGATGTCGAGGAACTCCGACTGGAAGCGCGCGGTGCCGAACTTCCGCGCGTGCGCGAGGGCCGCTGCGCGCGTGTCTTCGTTGGAGGGTGTCGCGAGGGCGCGACGCACGGCGCCAAGGAGCGCCTCGCGTGAACCCTCGCGGAAAGGGAATCCCGTTACACCGGGGACCACGGTCTCTGCCGTGCCGCCGACGTCGGGAGCTACGACCCAGAGACCCGCCGCCATTGCCTCCAAGGGAACGATGCCGAAATCCTCGATGGCGGGAAAAAGGAGTGCGTGGCAACGAGCGTAGAGCGCCTCGACCTGCGCGTCGGTGGGCTCCACGACGAATTCGACGCCCGGGCGTCCCGCGAAGTCCGCACGAGCGGCATTGAGATCTGAACCCTGCCCGGCGGCGACGACCGGAATGCCCGCTTCGACGAGCCAGCTGAGGGCGTCACGCATGCGCTTGTAGGGAACCCATGCGCCAAAGAGCAGGACCCTGCGGCTTTCAAAGTCGGACGGGGTGCGCGCCAGTCCCTCGAACCGTTCGACGCCCACGTTGGGGTGCACCACGGAGGACTCGCGTCCGTAATAAAGTCGCGCACGGCGCGCGACGAAGGCGCTGTTTGCCACCAGAGCGTCGACGCGCGCGGAGGAGGCGACGTCCCAGACGCGCAACCGCGAGAGGATCAGGCGCCTGAGGAGCTCCACCGGTCGCGTGAGGCTGGGCGCGCGGGGGAAGTAACGGTGCTCCTGATCCCAGGCGTACCGCATGGGCGAGTGCAGGTAACACACGTGGCGCGCCTGGGGCGGTGGAACCACGCCCTTCGCCACGCAGTGGCTCGAGGAGACGACGAGGTCGTAGCCCGAGAGATCGAAGCTCTCTGCGGCCACCGGCAGCAAAGGCAGCAGGTGCTTGTAGACGCGGCCGATGAGGGGAACGCCCTGAAGGAAACTGTAACGGAACACGTGGCGCGCGCCTTGCGCGAGGCGCAGGACGCGTGCCGGCTCGGGGGCGCCAAAGAGGGCGTACACGTCGGCATCGGGGAAGAGTGCCAGGATCGCCTCGAGCACCCGTTCGCCACCGCGCCGTCCGAAGATCCAATCGTGGACTACGGCCACACGCTTCCCCGCGGACAGCGCGCGGGCCCTGTCCTCTACTGTCGTCGAGATTTCCGTGCCTTCGCATCCGTTCACGGTGTGCTCTGCTTGTGCGTGGCGAGCACTCGCTGCAGTTCGGCATCCTCGAAACGCACGAGCAGGCTGCCCGCCTTGCGCACGATGACCTTCCCGGGAGCGAGATCCTTGCGTTTGTCGATGTCGCCGCGCGTCGCCACGTAAACTTCGGCTTCTTGGGCGCGCGACTGGCGCGAATGGTGGATGGCGAGAATGGACGCCTCACGCACGGCCTGGCTCGAGGGCTTGAGTTTCTTGGGCTTCTCGAGCCAAACGTGGGATCCTTCGCCTGTCATCACGTGGACCCACGTGTGGTGGGAAGGCATGAGTCGAAGCATGGCGTCGCCGTCCGCCGAGCTCTTGGCCACGCGGATGAACTCGCCCGTGCTCGCCTCGTAGCTGCGGTAAGGCAAGCGTCGGGCGCGCTCCTCCCCGATCTCGCGGGTGCGCTGCGAGCCTTCGGTCCATTCCAAGCCCAACTGCGCGAGGAGCCTGCCCGCCGACTGCGGAAGCTTGAGGGCCACGCGCGCCTCGCGCGAGGCTCGCACACTGGGCGCGAGCAAAGGATCGAGCGCACCCTGTTCCTCGCGAACGGCTTGGACCTCTTGCGCGGCGCGCAGGACGAGAGTCACGAAATCCTCGCGCGCTTTGGCGCTCTCGGCCACGCGCGAGGTGAGTTCAACCTGACGTCGCTTGAGTTTGTCGACCTCCTGGAATGCGCGAGTGAGGACGTCTCCTGGGCGTTCGCTCGCCTTGAGAGTGAGCACCGCGGGCAGGCCGTGCGACTCGATGAGTTCGCGGGGCACGTACCATGTGGGAGAATCCTTGGGCCACATATACAAATTTGCGCGCATTCCCTCCGCGCGGCGCTCCAACGCGTCGAGCTCGGCGGAGAGCGGCATGTCCTGGCGCTGGCGCAGGAGTCGCCTTTCGAGGAACTGGAGACGCGTCTTGGCGGAGCGTCGAACGTGCGTGGGGAGTCGCGTCATCGCCACCTGAAGGGAGTCTTCCTGACTCGGAGGTGCAGGCGGGGCGCGCAAAACTACAGCGGCGGGAGCTGACTCCAAAGCGGCTTGCGTGCCTGCTGGTGCCGTTGATTCGGCTGTTACCGCAGCTCCCCCCTCGGTTTGAGGGGATGCAACCGCAGGCGTTGCCTCCGCGGCCCAAGCCGAGGGCAGGATGCAATAAGGCAGGAGCGGCACCTCGAATGTGGGCCGACGTTTTGTTTTTGTGGTTTCCAGGGTCCATTCGCACAGAGACTCGAAAAAGGGATGCCTGGCTTCGAAGGCTAGCGCCACGCTCTCGTATCTGTCGGGCACAGCCTCGAGCCTCCGCGCGACGCACACACGCGCCGGGCGCGCCTCGAGGTCGAGGATGAGGCAGTCGGCGTAGTCGGCCTCGATTTTGGCCTTGCGCCGCGCCGATCCGTGCTCCTCCTCTTGCTCCTGCTCGCCCTGCGCGCGGGGAGGGTGGAACTCCAAGACGACTGCCACCGGATCGAGGCTCGCATAGGCCGCCGCTATGGAACGCCCTTGGAGGTGCTTGCGCGCCATTTGCACGAGGGAGCCCGGCTTGTTTTGCGCCGGAGGCTTCACGTTGGTGAGGGACAAACCCGATTCGCCGCGTCGAATGGACAACAACACGGCCGTGCGATCGTCGCCGGGTCGATACACGCCTAGCACGAGGGTCCCGTCGTCGGTGGCGGAGATTTTTTGGAGCGTGCAGCCCGCTAGCCGCGCGAGCGCGGGACCGAGTCGCTTGTTCCAAATGGACACGCGCGCGGCGAGGGCGGCTTGCGGAGCGAAAAACGACTGCACGGAGTTCAAGGTGGACCTCTCCTTGGAAAGCGGAGGCCTTCACGTTACAGTACGACGGCATTCCTGAAAAGCCGCTCCTCGAAAGGAAAATCCGCGTGCGGGAGTTGCAGGACATCTTCAGGCTCCAAGCGTTCGTCACGGTCGTGGACGAAGGCTCGTTGTCGGCCGCGGTCCGTAAGCTCCACGTCACGCAGCCCGCGCTTTCGACGCGGCTCAAACTCCTCGAGGAGTCGCTCGGCTGTGTCCTCCTCGAGCGCACGGGGCGTGGCGTTCGTCCAACGCCCGTGGGCAAGCTCGTGTACGGCATCGCGGTCGACATCCTCAAACGCATGCGGCACCTGCAAACCACCATCCAAAACCACCTCGAATTGCGCGAAGGCTGGATTCACCTCGGCGGTGGCGCCACGGCCGTGAGCGGAGTGTTCCCCGACGCCATTGCCGGCTTTCGGGAGAAGCACGATGGCATCCAATTCACGCTCCACGAGCAGGACAGCCACGCGGTGGTGGAGGCCGTCCGCGATGGCGCCGTGGACATCGGTATCGTCACGCGCAACGAGAACGCTCCTGGGGCCGAAGGCGACGGCCTCGCCGGACTCACGGTGCACGGCGAAATCCTCGACACGCTCGTCGTCATCGCCTCGCCTCGCCACCCGCTTGTGGCCATGAACGCCTCGCTCAAGCGCGTGGGTAAGAGCCTCCTACCGATGCATCTCAACAAGCAGCCCATGATCCTGTTCGACGAAGGCTCGGCCATCCGCGACATTATCGACACCGAGTTTCGAGTGCTCTACGTGCGGCCCAAAGTCGTGATGACGCTGCGCTCCACGCAGAGCATGCTGCGCATGGTGCAAAAAGGCATTGGCCTGTCGGTCGTCAGTCGCCTTTCCATGCAACCTCCCGAGGCCGAAGTCCAGGTCATCGACGTTGAAGGCTTGCGCATGCAGCGTTCGCTCCTCGTTGTGACCAGCGCTGATCGCACATTGCCGCCCGCGGCGCAGGGCTTCCTTGATGCGCTCATGTCGCGCTTCGTGATGGCATAAGCCTTCACTCGAAGCACGTCTCCCATTTCATCGCCTGTCCTCTCCTCCCACGCTCGAGAGGGAACGGAGGAAAGCCACGATGTCCGACTTCTCGCTGGCGTCGAGGGGCGCGGGTGCGAGTTCCGAGTCGCCCACCACCGCATCGGGAGCCATCACGTAGTGATCCACCACAGCGTCGAGGTCGGCAAACAGTCCGTTGTGGGCGTATGGCGCGGTGCGAGTGAGCTCGCGCAGGGGCGGAGTTTTGAAGGCTCCTAGGGCTGTCCGTCTCCCAACGGGTACGATCTTTGATTCCTCGCAGTCTTCGCAACGATACGGATTCAAGGCCAAGCGTGAAAGCCCTTCAATGCGACCCGCGGCCTTCCCGGCGGGTTCCTCGAGCGCCTGTGGGACGCCCACGTTGTGGAAGCCGCCGTTGCTCAAGTTCGGCCCCGTGTGGCACTGCGCGCATCGTCCCTCTCCCGCAAAGAGCGCCATTCCACGCAAGGCTTGCTGCGAAAGCGTGGGAGAGAGCGTGGCGAGAGTGCCCGTGCGCGCCGCGACCGCGAAAACGTCGAAACGCGTGGGTGGCGGGGTTTCGAGCCTTCGAAGGTATGCCGACACGTCGAGGAGGAAGTCGAAGCACGAGTCGTCTTCGCGGGACTCCACGTCGTATCGTTCGGCCAGAGTGCGTCCGACGTGTGCGCAGTCGGCGCCCATTTCGAGAGGATGGGTCAGAGGGCCGCGGCCTTGTGCCACAAGGCTATCGGAGCTCCCGTCCCAGTTGAGGAATCGCAACGCTGCGGTGCCGTATAAAGTGGGTGTGTTCCGGCCCTGCACCGTTCGTGGCGAAGCAAAAGCGGCCTCGGGGATGTGACAACTCGCGCAGGCCAGCGTCCCATCGCGCGAGAAGCTGGGATCGCGGAACAGGTTTCGGCCCCTCTCCGCATTGGAGGCCGCGATTCGCGCCTCGTAGCGCCCTTCGTTTCTCCGGGAAGCGATAGGGGCGCCCAAGACCGCTGCCGCGAGGAAGGCGCGCTCCGCGGCTCCAAAGGAAGCCTCAAGCGCCTGGGTGGGGAGCCGAGTGGGAACGAGGACGACCGAAAGTGTCGCGAAGAAAAGAGCCGTCCGTGCGATTCGAAGGGCAACGCGTCTCAAGAGACCTCTCGGCGGTTCGGCTGTTCGGCGGTTCGGCGTTGCAGGTCGTTCAGGGGAGGTCAAAGTCGAACGAAGTTCTCTCGCCACCAGAAGCGAGTAAGTCAACGCGCCACCAGCCACTCATGTGGAAACGCAGGCCCTTCCAGACCACGCATCGTGGGCGTCCAGCCGCCCCCTTGGGCTCGCGCGCGGCGATGCGCTCGGGAACAACCATCATTCCATGGGCGTGTTCCGGCATAACCGCGTTGAGCGTCAGCTCTTTGGCCAGGAGCGCCGCTCGGCCATCGGCCGCAGTGTCGCTTGCGATGCTAGCCCGCGCGCACGCCATCACATCGAACGTCCTTTCAAGGCGGGGTTCGCCTCGTGGGAACGCGACCGACAACGTAACACCACGTTGCCCACTGGCGGGCTTTTCGCGAGCGAAGTCTAGTCGCGCAGGACGCACTTCGCGCTTCTTGCCAAGCTTATCGGCCAGGGCGGAAGCCGGAGTGGCGCACAAAATAGCGAGACAGGCCAAAGTCGAGAAAATGGAGAAAATGGCGAGAACGGGCTTGAAGCCTGGGGTAACCGCACGCACCCGTATCGAACGACAACGCATGAGTCTCATGGCAGGGCCTCCCCCGAAAGGAGGGCGTTGGCGTAACGGACATCGGCGCGTGTCTCGAGGACGACGCGATCGGCGACTGCGGGCGCGCGCTCGAACCAACCGAGCATGCGCAGGTTCCACATTTCGTTGAAGCGCGCGTGCCCGAAATTCACCCGGGACGCGTTGTCGCGAAGGGGAGTTCCCGGCGTTGCGGAGGGCCATGCGTCGTTACCGAGGTAGCGCTCGCGCGCACCTGTGGCCGCGTGGCAGGCCGCGCACGTCGCGCTCCCCGGGCCATGGACCGACGGCGAGAAGAGGCCACCTGTGACCACCGCGAGGGTGTCGGTCGCGGGGCCCGGCCGGCCCTCCGCCCATTCCGTTTCGAGGGCGTCGGCGGATGTCAGGCCCGCTCCGTCGTCCGAGAAAAAGGGGGCGAAACCCGCGAGCACGAGCGCTCGCGCGATGAAGGAATCGTTTCGCGCGGACTTGAGGATTTCCGCATCCACCGAGGCCGGACGGCCTGGGACCGGAAGGAAAACCTCGTGCGCCCCAGCGTCGATTTCTCGGGCGGCCAGGCGCGCCCCCCGAGAAGCATCGTCGCGCTGTTCCCATGCGAGGGTTTTGAGGCCGACTTTTCCGAAGCGGGCGAGGATCCGCGCGTCCGTTTCCTTAAGGATCGAGGCTGGAGGCAGCGCATCGCGGGCGGAGGCGTCCATGATGCGTGCGAAGAGCCAAGCGTCGCCGGGGCGTGCCGCGTTCCCCGAGTTTGAGAAGTTCAGAGTCACGTGGCGCAAACGTGCATCCCGTAGGAGGGCGCCGCGGAGCGCGGAGCGCAAAGGCCCTTGAGCATCCGCGAGGACCAACGGGCGGGCGCGTGCATCCTCGACGTTCTCTCTTAACGTACCATCGCGGGCAACCACGGGCGCCCCTGCACCGCCGGGCGCCGTGGGTGCGGGGGCAACACTTGCCGCGAGGGACACAAGGGCGCGGCGAGCGCTCGCAAGTCGTGCTAAGACGTCTTCCCCGCCGGAATCGGAAAGCGCGCCTTTCACGGAGCGTGCGACGATTCGATTGATGTCGGAGGGAGTCAGGATGCCGCCGTTTGCGGCCTCCGTGGCGGCTTTCACCACGTCGCGCTCCACGCGCTCACCGAAGGCGGTAATCCGTGCGCCCTCGGCCTCCGAAACTCCTGGGAGCACATCGAACACGAGGTGGAGGGTTTTGTCGTCGGATGCGCCCCGAGGCCGGAACACGCCCGTGGTCGGGTCCTCCTCCCGACGAACGCCGAAGGCCTGCGCCACGAGGCGAACTTGAGGCACGCAGAGGGCCTCCAGAGCACGTCCCTGGGGTGTTCCTGGCACGTCGCCAGGTGCCAGCAGCCAGGCCGTGGGAAGCGAAGTGGGATTGCCGCAAGGCACGATGCGCACACCCACCAGGAACCACTGTCCGAAAGGAACAGATCGGGCTCCGGCAGCGGCGCCGCCCGCCAGTGGGTTGGCGTCTTCCGTTCCCGTGGATCCCGTCGTCGCGAGTTCCACGATGCGCGCGTAGAACGCCGCGCTCATGACGTCGGCTGCCGATGGCAACGTTCGCGCCACCACGGAAACGGCTTCTTGCGCCGTGGTGGCTTGAGCGAGGGCGGCGCCGTCCACGGGCAGGAGGTGTGTGAGGGCGTTCTCGCGCAGCGAAGAGGAAGCTGTTCCCGCGGCAGGAATGCCCAGGCCCGCGCTGGCCAACACACAAGCCAGTGCCTGCGCGCGAAGAAGGGTGATGTGTCTAATCTTCATAAGAAACCTCTGTCGTGGCCGCGTCGAGCGATCATTTCCCGTCGATGCGGACCATGGCCGCTTTCGAGGGTTTACCCGAGGAGTTCACGTAAAAGACCATGTAGTAGCCGGGCGGGTAGATGTTCTTCCTGCCATCGCTCCCGGGGGCTCGCACCGTGATTTTGCCCTGTGTGAGTTCCTCGGAAACGATTTCGAGCGACAGGAGACGCTGCCCCATGTCGATGGAATGTGTCGCCGAGCCTAGGCGGATGGCGACCACCGAAGCGCCGGGTGTGGAGTTGGCGACGTTCAAAGTGAAGTCGGTATCGTAGAACGCTTCCTCAGGCGCCGAGAGGATCTCCGGTCGCGGGCCAGGCAGGAACAGATAGGGCGGGGAGAAGATCTCCTGTTGCCATATTTCTGCCGGGAAGAGCCTGTCCTCGTAAGCCATAGTGCGCCCGTTTTGGGACGTTCCCGCGCCCAGGTCCACAGTGCCGTCGGTCCTGAGGAACGCACGCTTGTAGTTGCCTCCCGCCACCCAAACGCGGCCGTCAGGCAGCAAAAGGGCGTTCTGGTGATAGAGCCGCGGCTGGGTCATGGGGTTCATGAGCTGTTTGCGGAATCCTCCCGGCGCCGATGCATCTGGGGTGAGCAATTGGGGTTCGAAGGCCGGCTCGTGGAAGTGGTACGCGCCACCACCGACGACGAGGACCTGCTTGGTAGGCAGGATGACTGCCATATGGTTCACGCGGCCCTTGAGGTCGTCCTGCTCCAAGAAAGCGGGCGTCAACGTCCATGCGTTGGACGCCGCGTCGTAATACTCCAGGCTCGAAGCCACCTCGGCATTGGGAATGGCTTTGTTGGGCCCGAGGGTCTGATCGGCGCTGCCCTGCTGACCGCCTAGGATGACGATGCTCCCGTCGTCTCGAGTGGGGTCGAGGAACGCCGCCGCGTAAGTACGAGTCCTGTCGGCGCGCGTGGGCCCCGCCGAGAAATCCACGTGCTCGCCAGGTGCCCATGTGGGGAAGTCAAAGAAGTAACTGCGGCGCGTGGCGCGATTTCCGTACCCGGTTCCATCGTTGGTGAGGTAGAGCCTGCCATCGCGCTGGGCGAAGACGCGCGGGTAGTGGTCGATCCCCCAATCGAGCGTGAAAGGAGACTTCTGCTCGCCTGCGCGATCGCGGGCATCGTAGGTCTTCCAGCGCTTGGTAACGTCGCGCTCGAAGGGATTGTAGACTTCGAAGGTGTGGGAGATCTGATCGTTGCCTTCCTCGTTGACGCCACCCAAAGCCACGAGGGTGCCATCGGCGCGGGGGACGAGCGTGGGGTACCAACGGCCTTCGCCCAAGTTCCCGGCGAATTTCCAGACCTCATTTCGCCAGTCGAATTCGTAGCTGGCGCGGTGGCCTTGGAAATTGTTCTCGTAGGTCTTCGTGCCGCCGGCGAAGAGGACGTTTCCGTTCCAGGTTTGCACGTGGCCGGAACAGAACATGTCGATGTCGGGTCTATCGACGCCTGGCCAAGGGGTGGACGTGATACGGCGAGTGCGCCCGGTCGCCGGATCGAACAAGGCCGTGTTGTCGACGTTGGCGTATACAGTGGAGAGGGTGTTGTCTCGGCTGCTCGTGCCGTTCACCACCAGGATTTTGCCGCTGGGAAGCAGCGCGGCATGCACCGCTTGGGTTCTTTCGCGCAGGGGAAGCATGGAAACAGCCTGCCACGTGCCTGCCGACGAGGCTTGCCCCCGCGAAGGGCGTACTGCGGCCACACGGGCGGAGTCGCTATCGACGACGTCGAAGCATGCGTTGGAGGAGAGACAGACGCCGAAAACCATGGCCCCGACGCTGAGGCGAGCTCGGGCACTGCGGCGTTTCCGTTTCTCTTGGGGGCGTGTCATCGTTTTCGGTTCCTTCCCTGAGTGAGGAGACTGCGCTGCGCGTCAGCCACGAGTTCGAGGACGTCGATGCGATGACGCCAGAGTCTCAAGGTGGTGCGGGCCTCGATAAGGGCTCCCACCTCGTCCGCTTCGTAGATCCGCTTGTCGTCGTCGAGGGCGAAGAGGCGTTCCATGGATTCCGCGACGTGCTTCCAGCGGACAGCGGCGTCAATGGCATCGCTTACCAACGTATGGAGTTCCTGTCTGCCGAAATCCTCGAGCAAGCGACGGATGTCGGACTTCGTTAAATCGGGAGGTTGCCCGTGTTTAGCGGACTGGGCGACCGACCGGATCTCTTCGAGTGGGCGGTCTGTGGCGCTTCCGGCGCGCGTAGGACGCGCAATCCCGGTGCGCTGGACATGAAAGCTGACGCCGTGGATGCGGTTGCGGCTAAATCGTCTCACGCGGGAGCCTTCCCTTGTCGGTGCGCCTCCCGCAGCCCGACACGGCGTGTCCCGGTTCAGCGGAGTCGGCTCTCCAGGTAACGAATGACGGGCGAATCGGCCGTCTCTCCGGCGGCTTTGAGGCGCGCGATTTCCTCGAGGATACGCTTTCGCCAACCGACGTCGAGCTGGCCCTGGGCCGAGAGGGCGTCCATGGCCGAGCGCGACATGCGGCCATCCTGCTCGCGCCTTTGCTGCTCCTCGGCGGCCTCCTCCTCCTGGAGTGCCGTCAACGCCTTTACAATGGCATCCTGGGCCTTGTCGACGTGTTCCCCACTCTGCCCGGGATCCTTGCCCGACTGGAGCTGCGCATCGCGCTGTTGCTGGCGCGCCTCGTTGACGGCCTCGTTGAATTCTTGCGAGAGGCGCGGGGTCTGCCCGAGCGATTTGCCAGCTTCGCCAAGAGGTTCCCGCCCGTTCTCCCCACGTGCCTGACTCTCGCGCGCCTCCTGGAGCTTGGCGTCCGCGTCTGTGAGCTTCTCCCGGGCTTGTCGCATGGCTCTCTGCCGAGCGGCCTGCATCATCTGCATGACCTGGCCCAAGCCTTTGGATGCCTCGTCGAGAGCGCCCTGGGCTTGGGCGTTCGCTTCGGGCTTGTCGCCTGCTTCAAGGGCATCCGAAGTTCCTTGCAGCCTGTCCGATGTGCGGTCGCGCGACAGGAGATCCTTGGCATCCTGCTTCTCTTCGAGGGACAACCCCGATGCGCCGTCTCCTTCCACGAGTTGGGCGAGCTGTTCCTTTAGCGCCTGTGCCTCATCGCCCAAGGAGCGCGCCTCTTTGGAAAGGGCTTCGCGCGCCTCGCTCGCTCCTGGAGCCTCTCCTTCGGGTTGGCGGGTCACGGAGTTGCGGAGGTTCTGCATGCGCGCCAAGAGGCTCGACGTCTCGTCGGCGGCTTGTTCACGCTTGAGGCTTTCGAGCGCGGCGTCGATGCGCTTGGCGACCTCCATGGCGTTCTCGTCGCCTTTGGCGCGCATGCGCTCCAGGGCATCGAGCGCCTCGCGGGTCTGACGAACAACGGGATGACGACGTCCGAGTTCCGGTGCCTTCGCCTGAGCCTCTTGGAGCTTGCTTCGAACGGCGTCCCGCGCAGCGTTCACGTCGGGGATATTCGCGAGGTCTTCTTTGGCGCCTTGAAGGAGTTTCTGCAAATCCTGCCTGGCTTCCTGTCGTGTGCGGACCCGGAATTCGAGCTCGCGGCTGTGGCCTTCGAGCCCCGCCACGACGGTCTTGGCGACGGCCTTCACGAACAGGGAGTCTGGTGCTTTGAAAGGAATGCCCAGCAGTCCGATTTCGGCTTTGTCGGTCTCGAAGGTCAGCTCCCTCGCATTGGCGAACTCGCCAACCGTCTTGTTGAGGCGGTATCCAGAAGTCGTGCGAATCTGCAGTTCGACGAGCGACAGGGGGACGCGGGAGTCCACGCGGACCGTGAGGCGGATGCGAGCGTCCTCGTCGGTCTCACCTCCATCGCCGGAACCGTCGGTGGGTTCGATACGCACGACCGGGCGAGGCACGGGAAGAACGTCGAGCCGCAAGTGGCGAGCTTGGGAACCATCGGATCGCGATAGCTTGACGCGAAGCGACCGCGTTCCCTCGAAATCGCGGGGCAATCCCAGGGCCTCCAGGAGGGCCGCTGCGGACAAGCCCAGTTGCCCGGCGGGAGGCAGGTCCCGCGCGAGCGGAGTCGGTGGAGTGGGCTGCGACTCACCGACCACCTCCACCTCCACCTCCAGCTTCCAGTCCGTGTCGCGCTTGCGGTTGCGCAGGAAGAATTCAAGGTAACTCGCGGCGTCGACCTCGAGCGCGGGAGGAGCGTCCGCGTCGTCGCCGAGGTCGGTTTCCAGCGACGGTGTTTCGGTGTACGAGGGGTACTCCACGCGCAGAGACGGTGTTTCCTTGCGGAGCGCGTGGGAGGCCCTGCGTCCGAGCGCTTCTGCGTCGTCGCGCAAACCAGCCCCGAGGAACGCCGCCGCACAGACGGCGAGCACAAGGCCGCGGGCCTTGTAAGGGAACACCAGTGGGGTTTCGCGGACCCCGGCGGCGCGCAGGTTGAGCTCCAAGCGTTCGCGGCCCAAGGCCCGCGCTACGGCGGCTCCCCGTCCGACGTATGTGCGCCAAGCGTGGCAAGCGAGCAGGAAGGCGCAGGCGCCGAAGAGGCCTAACCCCCGGCCCGCGAGACGGTCGGTGGCCAAGGCGAAGGCCGCGACCGCCAACGACAGGCCAACGAAACGGAACAAGGTCGACAGGGGAGGGGGACGCTTGGCGGTTGCGTTCATGGGCCCTGCATGACCTCCTGGAAGGGGGAGAAGTCACGTAACGTGACAAGGTGCCGATTTTCGTCGAGCATATGCCACAGCACCGAAGCTGTCACGAGGATGTCCCCGATGGATCG
>JBIKVI010000069.1:0-17039 GCA_044356935.1 Silvanigrellaceae bacterium
TACGCGCGCATACTCCGAGGAGAGGTCTTGCGACTTCGGGAAATCGAGTTCGTGCACGCCAGCCGGCTCCTGGGCGCCTCCATGCGCTCCATGATTTTCCGCCATATTGCGCCGAACCTGCTGGGCGTCATTCTCGTCCTGTGGTCTGGCCATATCCCCCGCATCATCACCTACGAGGCATTCCTGTCGCTCTTGGGCTTGGGAGTGGAGTCGCCCATGGCGACCTGGGGTACGGTTCTGCAGGAGGCAGGCAACCGCTTCCAAATAGCACCGCTCCAGTTCTTCCTCCCCGCGAGCGTCATGGCCGTCACTCTCCTTGCCTTCTTCCTTTTGGGCGACGCCCTGCGCGACGCCTTCGACCCGAAACTTCGTGGTCGGGAGTGATGAAACACTATGGACAATCGCCACGAGAAGTCGAAGCGCCACCTGAACCTAGTCACTGAGGACTGCGTCGTCGTGAAGACAAACGCCACCAACGACTCCTTCGCGGGCAAGCCCGTCATCCTCGACGTCAAGAACCTCATCGTAAACTTCCGTGTCCACGGCGGCGAGGTGTTCGCCGTTCGCGACGTCAGCTTCGACGTGCGCAAGGGCGAGTGCCTGTGCATCGTGGGAGAGTCGGGTTCCGGCAAGTCGGTGAGTGTGCAAGCACTCATGGGGCTCCTACCCTGTCCTCCCGCACGCATCGTTGGCGGCGAGGCCCTCCTTGCGGGGCGCGATGTGCTGAAGCTCACACCGGGCCAGCGACGCGAAGTGCTCGGCGTCGACATCAGCATGATTTTCCAAGATCCCCTGGCATCCCTTAACCCCACAATGACCGTGGGCAAGCAGGTCGAAGAAGCGCTCCTCCTGCACACCGACATGAGTTCGGAACAGCGCCGCCAGCGCGTCTTGGAGCTGTTCGAGCTCGTGCGAATTCCCGAGCCGGCGCGCCGCATCGACCAGTATCCGCATGAACTCTCTGGCGGAATGCGACAACGCGTGATGATTGCGATGGCTCTCGCCTGCAATCCCAAAGTGCTCATCGCTGACGAACCGACCACCGCACTCGACGTCACCATCCAAGCGCAGATCCTCGCACTCATCAAAGAGCTCACCACCAAGTTCGAAATGGCGACCATCCTCATTACGCACGATCTCGGTGTCGTGGCGCAGATGGCCGATCGCGTGGCGGTGATGTACGCCGGCAAGATCGTCGAAGAGGGTACGGTCGACGAGGTCTTCTACGAGCCCAAGCATCCTTATACCTTGGGACTCAAGCGCGCGATGCCCAAGGAATCGGGCTCGACGAGCGAACCCCTGGAGCCCATCCCAGGCACTCCACCCGACCTCTTCGCGCCACCCCCTGGATGCGCGTTCGCTCCGCGGTGTCCCAATGCCATGGTCATCTGCCACAGCCACCAGCCAAGGGAACAGCACAAGGGAAGCGCGCGCGTCTCCTGCTGGCTCCATCACACGAAGGCCGCGAACCATCGCGGCGCCGCAGGTGTGAAGTGGATAGCGGAAAGCCCAGCCTGATCGCTTCCTCGTTCTTCCCGTCCCGCCCTACCGCTTTGATGTCCGCCCCGACGGCCCGCGTCGCAAGGAGTGTGTCCCACAATGGAAGCCCGTCAGCCGCTCGTCGAAACCAAAGACCTGTGCAAGTATTTCGAGCTCGGGGGCGGCGCCAAGCTGCACGCTGTCGACCAAGTCACCCTGAAAGTTTTCCCCGGCGAAACCGTAGGGCTCGTTGGTGAGTCGGGGTGCGGCAAGTCCACGCTCGGACGCGTGCTCGTGCGCATGTACGACCAAACGAGCGGCGAGTATAAGTTCGCGGGACAGCATGTGTCGCCGAAGCTCGGCCAAAAGGAACGTCGTGAGTTCTCGCTATCGGCGCAGATGATTTTCCAGGATCCGTTCGGATCCCTCAATCCACGCATGACCGTGGGCGACATCATCGCCGAAGGACCCGAGATCCATGGCCGTTGGAAAGGTTCAGAGCGCCAGAAGATGATCGACTACTGGCTCAACCGCGTTGGGTTGGTGCCGGAGCACGCGCATCGTTTCCCGCACGAGTTTTCGGGAGGGCAACGGCAGCGCATCGGCATCGCGAGGTCGCTAGCGCTCAAACCCAAGTTCGTGGTTTGCGACGAACCCATCTCTGCGCTCGACGTGTCGGTGCAGGCGCAGGTAGTTACTTTGCTGCAGGAATTGCAGAGCGAGTTGGGGCTCACCTATCTCTTCATTGCCCACAGCCTTTCCATGGTGCGCTACATCTCCACCCGCATGGCTGTGATGTACCTAGGGAAGCTCGTTGAACTCGGCCCCTCGGAGGATGTCTACAACAGTCCTTTGCATCCTTACTCCGAGGCCCTCATCGGGGCCAATCCCACGCCAGACCCCATTCGTGAGCGCACGCGCGTGCACAAGCTCCTCGCGGGCGAGCTCGCAAGTCCGGTCAATCCCAAGCCGGGTTGCCGATTTGCAAATCGCTGCCCCCTGGCCGTGGATCGGTGCCGCAGCGAAACGCCAGAACTGCGTGAAGTGAAGCCTGATCGCTTCGTGGCCTGCCACCTCCGCTAACCCCGGTTCCTATCGCGAAGGCCACGCTGACGGCCCTGCAGGCTTTTCCGATGGGCCTGTCCTCCTGCCGCTCTAACGTAGCGAGCGGGAGGCCCGACTAAAGATGGCACATTCGATTCGCGTTCCTTTCGGCCGCGCAACGCGCGCCGTTCCCCTCGCCGTGTTACTCGTGGGACTCGTGGGACTCGTTGCCTGCGGCGAGAATCCTTACAAGGAGTCCCCAAAGAAGTGCAAGCTCGCGTGCGGCGACGACGCCGGCGTTCAAGGCGCCGACCCCACTCCGCGCAAGACTCAGCCGGTGCCTTTGTCGATCAACTTCTGGGACGCCAACACCACGCGGTCGTCTCTTGAGGAGAAGGCCCTCCTCACGCTCCTGCAAACCAACCCGTTCACTGAAATCGCACGCTCGCTCCTGCAGGAAGCCGAGGCCGTGAAGACGGCGCGCGCACTCGCCCGCAAAGCGAAGAGCGACGCCGAGAAGTGCCACGTGGAAAAATTCGCGGCCGCGACGCGGATTTCGTCGGGGCGCGCCATGCTCGCGGCCGACTACGGACGCTGCGTTCCACTCGCGTCACTCTCGGCCACGCAAAACCAAAAGCAAGGCTACACGGGTGCAGATCCACGCCGCGTGCGCGTCACCGAATACGAAATCGGCTTCCAAGCGACGCTACCCGCGGCGCAGGCCCTCGTGGCCGCTAAGCGCTCGCTCGTGACGCCAGCGCGCGTGCAGGATTGGCTCGCCGCCTTTCCCTTTGTCGGCATTCGCCCTGAAGACGTTACGCGGGGGCCCGATGGCGCGTTCAGCACACTCGCCTTTGACTTCCAGACGGCATTCCTGAGTGCCTTCGAGGTTTATCAGTCGCGCAAGCTCGCGGGCGCTGTCCGCAGTTTCCAGGCTCGAGGGGGCGGATACTCTCCCGTGAGCGCCTCCGCGGCTGGACTTCGGAGCGACGATTCCGGAGACAACGCCGAGTCCACCGACGCGCAGGTTGCCGGCGATTCCCCCGGTTCCCTGCGTGTCACCTTCCTCGACGACGGCGAGACCCTCCGCATCGACGGCAGCGTGTATGTTGTCGGAGGGCGCATCGTGAACCCCGAAGGAGCGCAACCCTACCGGGGAGAAGAAGTTTCGGGGTCCACGGCCGAGTTCGTATTCGACGCCTTCACGCTCAAGGGCTCCGATTTGGTGGTCGACGCGACGCTGGGATTCCGCCAAAACGCGGTGCTCGGGGGAGCCTACTACGTCTTCGTCAATGACAACCTCGACCCCCGCTCCAAAGCGCGCCAAGCGGGAACCTCCGTTTGGCAGTTCAAGGCCAAAGACGAGAAGTGCCTTCTCGATGTGGGCCGGGTCTACGGTCAGGATGATATCCGACCCGCCGGTGGTCATAGCCTCTGCCAGTGAATGGACGCCAGGAGAGCATCGCCGCGCCTTCGCCGCCTTCGCCGCGCTCACCGCCGCCCTCACCGCCGTCGACTTTCCGGCTCGTCGGCGGACGCGGACACTTAACGTAACAGGACAGCCCTCCTGGCCCTTGAAGCCCGCCTTGTGCCGTGCTAACTTGACCTGTTCCAAACTTTTGCGGAACGTTTCCGGCACTTTCGGCCCCTCGCGAGCGCTTCGCGAGTCCGCCATCCGGAGGCGAATCCGGGCACCGTCTTGGGGGACCCCGCCTTGAACCCGAACTATGAAATCCTCGAACAGATCCTGCGTCTCGACGTCGAAGCGGGCGCGGCCACGCTGGATTGGCGCAGCGCGCAGAAGGAGCTCGCCGAGCTCGCCAAGAAAACCAAGGCCAACGAGGAGCTCATCGCCAAGACGCGCACCGACATGGCCTTCATGGAAGGCGATCTGCGCCGCCAATACAAGAAAATCGACGAGCTCGATGAGCGGCGATCCGACCGCTCCGCGCGGCTATTCGCCGCCAAGAACGACGACGAGCATCGCGCCCTCAAGCGCGAGGTCGACAACCTCGAGCGCGATACGCGCGACGCCATGCGTCGCGTGGAAGAGAGCGAGGCTCGCATCGAGCAGCTCAAGTCCATACTCATGCGCGCGGAGTCCGAGCTCACGACTTCACTCTCCGCTAGCGTCGACGAACGCAAGAAGGCCCAGGAGGCCGAGCAGGCCTCCTCGGGCCGCCTTTCGGAACTGGGCACAGTGCGCGACGGCTACCTCACACGTCTCGACGACCGCGTGGGGCAGCACTACCAACGCGTGGCGCGCATCACGCGCAACGCCAATGGTCCCATTACGCGTGTGCGCGACAAGTCGTGCGGCAATTGCCACCTGTCGCTCGCGCCGCAGTTGCTCAACAACATCATCCGGGGCAAGGACATCGAGTCGTGCCCGAGCTGCAACCACATCCTGCTTCCGCAGAACTCGGCTTCGTAACGAAACACTCGCCACCTGTTTCAACAGACAACGCTTCGGGGCGAGCGTGATGCCAACCGCATCACAGGTAGAACTGCGACGCCCGGTGTTCCATAGAGAAGCGAAGCAGGAACTTGTCCAATGTGCGGCGGGCGAGCTTGGGCATGTCATCGAAGCGAACGCCGAAGCCGTCCTCGGTATGTCGCATCACTGTGCCCTTGAGGCTCAGCGGCTTCTCGTTGCGGCCAAGCGGGATTTCCATCACGAGATGAGTGCCTACCGCTGGCACGATTCCGGCTGCGCGCGCCGAGAGGTGCACGCCGTCTGAAGAAATGTCGAGGGTCGTAGCTCCGATCACGGCTTCGCCCACATGGCACCGCACATCGATCTCCTGCCGCACGCGCTCGTTACCGCGCGAGGCCTGCGACGTGAGACGCTTGATCTCCTTGAGCACCTTTGGTCGAGGTGCCGGCTTGACGAGGATGTCATCGGCGCCGTGATCCTTCGCCTTCTTGCGCAACTGGGGGTTCGACAGCACGCTCGTAACAAGAATCCGCATGCCTTCGTGGCATGTGGCCCGGCGTGCGGCACGCGCCGTGGCCAATCCTTGCTCGCGGGCGAAATTGACGTCTATCATCACGAGGTCCACGGGGCTCGAGCGCACGGTCTCCTCGACGGCTTTGGGCGTCGTCGCCACGAGGACCTTGAAACCCACCGAAGCGAAATAGGCACGCTCGATTTCCACGGTCACCGGCGTGTCGTCCACGAGGAGGAGGGTCGGAACGTGCTCCGCTTCTCCGGTAGGCGCGCCACCGTGGCTATCGAGATCCTTCGCTGCGCCCATGTCTTTGAACTCCCTGCCAATGCGACCCAACCCGACTCGCGCCGGGGCCGCCCTACCCGGGCGGAAACCCACTCCACGGTATCTTCGGCGCCCCAATGAGGACCTTTAGACTTCAATGTGGCCTATCCTCACACGCGACGACCTCGATCTCGCCGCTCCCCTTCCCGTTCCCGCCGACCTCATCGCGTCGGAAACCTTCGTGTTCTTCGATATCGGCAGCGTCCTTTTCGACCTCGATTGGGACGCCTCCGAGACCGCCGTCCTTGCCCTGGGGCCAACCCCTGAAGACGCCCGGCGGGGACTGAAGTCTGACGCCCTCCGGGAGCTCACCCGGGACTGGGCCCGAGGCGCGGTCGGCCCCGCAGCCTTCGCGAGTCTGTTCCTGACCCTCCTAGGGCATTCGCCCGAAGTGGTCGCTCGCATGGGCGCCCCCGCTTTGGCAGATGTGAAGGCCGCCTCGAGCCTCATCGTTGGACCCGTGCGAGCACGCAGCCTCCGCCTGGTGAAACGGCTGCGTGCGGCAGGCGTGGGTGTCGGCGTTCTGTCCAACGCCGTTCCCTGGCACGAAACCGACATCGAGGCGACGCTCAGTCTACGGGACGTGTTCGATGTCGTGGTGTTCAGTCAGGACGTGGGCTTTGAAAAGCCCGAGGCGGGCATCTACGAGGCCGCCGAGGCCATGGCCTGCCGTTGGTCTCAAACTCGGGCTGGGCGGGACGGGCGGGACCGGCGGGACGGGCGGGACCGGCGGGACGGGCGGGCCGAACGAGCTGCGGCCCCGCGCCACGTTTACTTCGTCGACGACCTGCCCGCCAACGTGCGCGCGGCGCGGGCGCGTGGATGGCACGCCTCCCTTGTGGAGCTCGTAGACGCCTCCCTGAGAGATGCTTTCATGGACGGCCGGATCGACCAGACGCGTTGGACCAGCGAGTCGCGCCGGGCGGGCAACCTCCTTTTCGGCGACGCGGCGGCGCTGCGCGTGGAGGCTCTGTTCGCCCCCCTCACTCGTTACATCCAGGAGCTCGCGCCATGAACAATGCCATGAACAATGCCATGAGCCCCGCCCGGAAACCCGCCCCGCCCAACGTGGCCTTCTTCGATTCCGGGCAGGGTGGTTTCACGGTTTGGGAAGCCATCCGGAAGCGTCTCCCGGCGCTGAACACAATCTACCTCGGCGACAACGCACGCTACCCTTACGGGAACAAGGGCGCCCAAACGGTGACGCGATACGCCTCCGAGGCGGCTTACTTCCTTTCAACGCAGAACACCGGGCTCATCGTGGTCGCCTGCGGGACGGCGAGCAGCGTGGCCGTGGAGACACTGCAGCGCGTCTTCCGCATCCCCGTGGTGGGCATCGTCGAGGGATTCTGCGAGGAGGCCGCCGCGCTCGCCGGAGCCGACGGTGTCGTTGCCGTCCTCGGTACACGCTACACCGTCGCGAGCGGCCGGTTCGAGCGTGAGCTGCGCGCGCGGGGAACGGCGCGCGTCTGGGCGCGCGCGTGTCCGCTTTTCGTTCCCTTAGTGGAGGAAGCGTTGGTCCCCGGTCCGCTCGCGGATTCGGCTTGCGAACTCTACCTTTCCGACATCCCCGCCGACGTGAAGGTTGTCATGCTCGCGTGCACCCACTTTCCCCGTCTCGAGCGCACCATCGCGCGTTACCTCGGCGAACGGTTCGGCCGACCCGTCGTCGCTCGCAAGATCGACGGCGACGTGATTATCCACGCGGGACTTCCTGAGAACGCAAGCTCTCCGCTTTTCCTTCTCGAGAGCGCTCCAAGCATCGGCCGCGCGGTGGACGCGTTCCTCTCGGCGCGTTCCCCCGACGAAGACAATGCATACAGGCAAGGCGACACACGCGTCTACTGCACCGACGCGCCAGCGCGTTTCGCGGAGGTCGCCAAGGTGTTCACGCACCTTCCCGTGGAAGAGATCCAGGAAGTAACGCTGGGCATGTGAGCCCCGCCCGCCCCCTCCGGCTCAAGAGAGCACCTTCGTAAGCGCGTGAGTCATCTCGACGAGCTTGCGATTGAACTGCGCCGCGCTCACAGCACCCGTTTCGATGGATGCGAGATCACGTTCCCACTGGGCCGTGAGTTCAGGGCTTTTCAGCGCGTCGAAACGCACCACCTCGATGAGTTTCATGCCGAGGTCGGTGGGCGCGAGGGTCTTGCCCTGAGCCACCACGTAGGTGCGGCGAATAAGCCCCTGGATGATGGACGCGCGCGTCGCTGGCGTCCCGATTCCGCGCCCTCGCAAGATGGCCTTGCTCTGAGCCTCGAGCTTGTTTCCCGCGTTCTCCATGAGAGAGAGCAGGTCGGCTTCAGTGAAACGTTTCGGAGGCTTCGTCATGTCCTGCTTGGCCTCATACTTCACAGTAACGAGCTCTTCGGACTTCGCAAGGCGCGGCAACGAGGTGTCCTTATCGCCTTCGGGTGCAGGGATGACCTTGGTCCAGCCCTCTTGCAGAACAACCTTGCCCCTGGCGTAGAAGCGATTCTCGGTGCCCTCGGCCCCCACCACGACGTCGGTGAGCGCGACGAGGAGGTCGTCTTGAAAAGCCGCGAGAAGCCTCGATGCGATGAGCCGATAAATCCGTGCCTCGTCGGCGTTGAGTCCCGAGGGTACTTTAGAGGTGGGGACAAGCGCGTGGTGGTCGCTCACCTTGGCGTCATCGAAGACGCGTTCTCGGCGTTCCTCGACGCGCGCGAGCGAGAGATCGACGAACTCCTTCGGGAACCCCCCAGCCGCCATGGCCCGCAAAGCCGAAGGCAGTTCACGCCTCATGTCCTGCGGGAGGTGTTTGGAGTCGGTACGGGGATAGGTGATGACCTTGTGCTTCTCGTAGAGGGCCTGCGCCACCTGGAGCGTCTTCTCGGCGGAGAATCCCAAGAGCCGGTTTGCTTCCCGCTGGAGGGAGGTGAGGTCGTGGAGAAGCGGAGGCTTCTCGGCCTTTTTCGACTCGGAAAGATCGACGACGGCGAAGCTTCGCGATTTTAGGGACTCGATGACGTGAGCCACATGCCTCGGGTCCCGAATCATGTGGGTGCGGCCGGACGAGGCGGCACTCCCCCGCTCATCGGCACCGCGCGCCGACTCATGCCCCGTCGACTCATGCCGCGCGAACTCATGCCTTGCTACGAAAGCGTCTCCGCGCGGCGTGCGGAACGTGGCCTGGACGACGGTGTACGCCTCGGGGACGAACGCCTGGATTTCCTTTTCCCGTGCGACGATGAATGCGAGGACGGGCGTCTGCACGCGGCCTACGGTGTAGAGCGCCCCGCGCTGGCTCATGGTAACAGCCCGCGTCCCGTTCATGCCGATGAGCCAATCGGCAGCGGCTCGCGCGCGCGCCGCCATGCGCAGACCTGCGAAGTGTTCTCCTGGCCTGAGTTGCTTCATTTCACGCTTGATGGCGTCTTGGGTGAGCGCTGCGGAGGTCCAGAGGCGCTCCACGGGCTTCTCGCACTTCGCGGCGCGATAAATGTAGTCGAAAATGAGCTCACCCTCGCGACCAGCATCGCACGCGTTGACGAGTGAGGTAATGTCGTTGCGGGCCATGAGTTTCTTGAGGATTGCAAACTGCACCTTGCCCCGCTTGCTCACCCTCAACTCGAACTTCTCGGGGATCATGGGCAACTGGGCCCGCGTGAACTGGCGCTTCCACGCCCACTCGGGCTTGTATTCGTCGGGTTCCTTGAGTTCCACGAGGTGGCCGGCCGCCCACGACACCACGTAGCCGCCCCCTTCGAAGTGGCCCTCACCACGCTTCGATGCGCCAACCGCGCGCGCGATTTCGATGCCAACGGACGGCTTCTCCGCGATGATGAGCTTCATCCCGCACTCCTTCAGGATTCTTGGCACTCGACTCAAAGCCCCCTGAACAGCGGGCGCTGCGATACGTTAGAGGTTTTATCACGAAGAGCGGGAGGACGTCCTGGGACAGAACTGGTCTCCCTCCCGTCACCTCACGCTTCGCCGAATCGCCCCCCAAAAAAGGGATGCGACGAAAGGCGTCGTTCGTAGGACCGCCAGGTCGAGGCGGCTGAGGGGGCCTGGTCTACATCAGCGGAGGATCCCGTTGCGCTCGCGAATCTTCCGCGGCAACGAGAGGATCGCGGGGCCGAGTGGAGACGAGGCGTTCCTCGTGGGTGCACCCTGGCACATCACCGCTCGTGGGAACGGTGCGGCCATGCGTGGCCTCGGCGATGGCCGCAAGTGGAAACTTGGGCGTGCGGTCGGCGTACAGGAGGCCATTGGCTTCTTGAAACGTGTCCGTGAGCTGCGTGTAACAAAAGCCCCCGAACATCTCGATGCGGTTCACCACGCCGAGCAGTTCCGAGTAACGTACCTGGAGTTCGTTGGCCGTGTCGGTGCGCGAATAACCCCATGCGTTCTCGCCCTCGGGATCCTGGGGCGAGGTGAATGCGATGCCCCCGAATTCGGTGAGCATGAAAGCATGGTTGTCGGGAGCGAACCCCTCGAGAGCAAGCAAGCGACCGGCAGGAAGGAAACGCCCCACAACCTCACCGGTCTTCTCCATGCGCCCGTAGCGCGCAGCTAGGCGGTCCGGATGGGTCTCGTAGTCGTGGATGCCGACGATGTCGGTGGCAAGGTTCTCCCACCCGTCGTTGCCGATGACCGGACGCGTGGGGTCGATGCTCTTGGTGAGATGGAAGAGGCCTTGCACGTAATGGCGATGCGATGCCGTGGCGGGAAGGTCGGGCACGCCCCACGACTCGTTGAAAGGCACCCACGCGACGATGCACGGGTGGCTCGAATCACGTGCGATGACCTCCATCCACTCCGTGGTGAGTCGTTCCACTGACTTTTCTGTGAAGCGATAAGCGGACGGCATCTCCTCCCACACGAGCAGACCGAGGCGGTCGGCCCAAAAAAGGAATCGAGGATCCTCAATCTTTTGGTGCTTGCGAACGCCATTAAAGCCCATGGCCTTGACCAGCTCCACGTCGCGCCGCAATGCGTCATCGGAGGGCGCGGTCATATTCGTATCGGGCCAGTAGCCCTGATCGAGCACCAAGCGAAGGTAGTAGGGTCGCCCATTGAGGTGGAAGTGATCGTTTCGGACTGCCACCGTGCGCATGGCGGTGTAGGATTCCACCACATCGACGACCCTCCCATCCTCCATGAGCTCGATGGTTGCCTCGATGAGCGTGGGCTTCTCGGGACTCCAGAGGAGTTCGTTACGGTAATCATCGATACCGGGATCCGACAGGACGATGCGTCGGTGCACTTCGCCGGACTTCACGCGGTAGGTGTCATCGACCACAACGGTCCCGCCGCACGAGAGAGTGACGCGCATCTGCAGGGTGCCGCGAGACGGACCGGACACAAAGCCTTCGAATCCGATTTCCCAGCGCTCGAAGTGCGGGGTCCACCGAAGTGCGCAGACGTAGGTCGAGGGAACGCGCTCTAACCAAACGGTTTGCCAAATCCCGCTCGTGCGGGGGTACCAGATGCTGTGCGGCTCAAGCTGCCAATCCTGCTTGCCGCGCGGCTTGGCGAGGTCATGGGGATCGTCTTCGGCCCACACCGTGACCACGTCGAGCTCGCCGTCGCCGCGCAGGGCCGCTGTTACGTCAAAATGGAAGGGCGTATGTCCGCCGCGGTGCTCGCCGACGTAAACGCCGTTGACCCAGACGCGCGCGTGGTAATCCACGGCGCCGAAATGGAGCAACGCGCGGCCGTCGAAGCTTTTCGCGTCGAACTCGCGCTGGTACCAGCAGTTTGGATGGAAACCGGTGTCATGGATCCCGCTCGCCGCGGTCTCGGGCGCGAACGGCACTGTGATCGCATGGGTCCAAGCGCGAACGTCATCGGGATGCGACCACGCGCCGGCATCGTCGAAGGCGAAACGCCACGCCCCGTTGAGGTTCGTCCACCCTTCCCGTCGGAGCTGCGGACGCGGGTATCCCGTGTCGATTTCGTTCTTCACTCGCTTCGTATCCTTCCTTCGGCACCGCCCGCCGGCGGCGGGCTCGGACGTTCGCGCTCGCGGGGGGGGCGACGCGCGGCATCCCGTGCTCGCGTTGCGTCGTCCGTGCTTGAATGCCTGTGCGTTTCCGAAAACGCTACCAAAGGGTCGGAAGCCCCGCAAGAATTCAGACGGGGGGTTTGGCGAAACGCGGCCACGTCGAGGCGTCGTCAGAAGCGAGGCAGATACGCGCCAAATCAAGCGATTCACCTATCACGACATGCATATCAAGGTAACGATAGGTTCCCAATCGACCAATGAACGTCACCCCTTCTTCGGACTCGGCGCGCGCAGCGTAAGCTCCGAGCGCGCGTTTATCGTTCTCGAGGCGGAGCGGGTAATAGGGCGTGTCGGAGGGGCCCGCCAACTTGCTACGCTCGCGGAAGCAAACGCTGCGCGCGTGCTCCTCCCACGGCGCGAAGTGCTTGTGCTCGGTGACACGTGTCCAGGGCACCGTCTCCTCGCAGGAGTTCATGACCGCGTTCCCCTGCACGTCGCCGGGTGCCTCGAAGCGATCGAAGACGAGGCTGCGGTACTGGAGTCGTCCGAGTTCGTACTCGAACCATGCGTCCATGGGGCCGCTGTAGAAGACATGATGGAATTCGGACCGGTACGCGGGATCGAAACGCTCGCCCAATCGAAGCTTGATGCCGGGATGATCGAGTATGCGAGACACGACCTCCGTGTAACCTTCGGCCGGTATGCCCTGCCACCTGCTCGCGTAGTAGTTGTCGTCGTAATTGAAGCGGACCGGCAATCGTTGAAGGATGGACGCTGGCAGCTCTCTGGGCTCCACGCCCCACTGTTTCTTCGTATAGCCGTAAAAGAAATTCTCGTAGAGTTCGCGACCGAGGAACTTGAGAGCCTGTTCCTCGAAGCTCCTGGGTTCGGCGATGCCGGCGTCGCCGAGCGACGCCACGAACTCCCGCGCCTCGGAGGGCGCGAGCGTCTTGCCGAAGAATTGGTTGATGGTGAGCAGGTTGATGGGGAGCGTGAACAGGCCGCGCGCCGTGACGGCCTTCACGCGGTTGATGAACGGCATGAAATTTCCGAACCTGTTGACGTAGTCCCAGACGTCCTCCCGGCTCGTGTGGAAGATGTGGGGACCGAACTCGTGCACCATGACTCCCGTGGACGCGTCGCGTAAGGTATGGCAGTTTCCCGCCACGTACCCGCGCACGTCGAAGACAACCACATCGTACCGACCGCTCATGGCGAGTTCCCGCGCGAGGACCGCACCCGCGAAACCCGCTCCCGCGATGCCGATCTCCTTTTTGCTGATCATCGTTCTGGTTCCTTTGCTTGTCGTGTTTCGCTCGGTCGCCTCGTGCCGTCGTACTCGACACCCGTCGCTTATCGACGCGCCCGTGAATTGGCGCGCCCTGCATCGTTCGTCAGGCCCGGAGGGCCTCGCGGAGGTAACGCTCCACGGCCTCCTCAAGTGCCGGGAGCGCGAAGCCACGCGCGCTTGCGAGCGCGCTGTAGAGAGGCCGCGCCGCCCTCCACCCGAGTGCTGTCGGTTCGCACGTCCTCACGGCGTCCATGGGAAGGCCGGCCATGCGCGCACCCATGCGCGCGAACTCGCCCCACGAGAGCGCGCCCGCATTGGCAAGGTGCAGGAGCCCCGATTCGCCATCGAGCACGATGTCGAGCGCGGCGTGGACGAGGTCCGGGACGTAGGTTGGAGAGACCGTATGGGAATCCACCGCGTCCAATCGCCCGTGCGACCTCAGGCGACGAAGCGCCGCCGTCAGGAAATTGTGTTCGTCCCAAGGCCCGAAGAAGGCGCTCGTGCGCACGACCAGGGCGGCGGGGTGGCACTCGAGAACCCGCTTCTCGGCGAGGGTCTTGCTGCGCCCGTATACGCTCAGCGGCGCGGGCGCGTCCTGTTCGATGTAAGGCACCGCCTTGGCACCATCGAACACGAGATCCGAGGAGAAGGTCAAGAAGCGCACGCGGGACTCGGCGCAAGCCTCGGCCAACACGCCGGGTGCGAACGCGTTCTCGCGCAGGCATTCCTCCTCCTCGGCCTCCGCATCGTCGACGCGAACGTAACCGGCCGCGTTGACGACGAGCCAAGGGCGGTAGGCCGCGATGGCCTCGCGCGCGCGCTCGAGCGAGGCGATGTCGAGCTCCCCCCGGGTGAGGACCCTGTAGGGGAGCCCACGAAGGTAACAGACGCGCGCAAAAGCGCTCCCGAGGGTACCGGTCGCGCCCGTGATGAGCACGGGCCGGCCTTTACCGTGTGCACGTGGCGCCCCGCTGAGCGAGCGAGAGAGAAGTGAGGGGTCGAAGTGAGGACCGTCGAAGAGTCTGCGCTCCGGGCGACGCCACCAGCCGACCTCCTCGAAGACGGGGGCGTGGTCTGGCTGCAAGGCAGGCCCTTCCACCCCGTCTGCCAACTTCCGAAGAAACGCGACCAAGGCCGTGGGACGAGCCGCGCCTCCACGTACATCGTGGACACCCGCCTCGTAGAAGCCCGCCTGCCTCGTGAGAAGGCTGTTCCAGTCGAACGCGCCGAAGAAACTCCAAGCGGCCACGGCGCGCGCGTCGATGCCTTCGCGCCGACAGGCCTTCATGGACTCCCACGCCTCGTGGAACCACCGCATCTGCTCCTCGCGGGTGCACGAAATGTGCACCTCGGTGAGGGCGATGGGCAAGTGGTACCTCCCCCACACCTCGCGCACGACGCGGCCGAACCTGTCGGGATCGGGTTCGAGCACGCGGAGCGCCTCGACGTCGGCGTAACGTTGCCTCCCGTTTCCACCATGCAGGTACGAAGGATATCGCCAGACCTTCTCGTCGAGGAAACGATCGCTCGTCACGTAGTGGTTCAAACCGATGATGCTCGGCGGACAGGGATGATCGAGAAAGAAGTCGAGCTCCGCCGCAGCGAGCCCCGCCCAGAGGAGGTAACGGCGCAAGGGGTGCCGCGAATCGACGCGGCCGCACAGGAGATCGAACGACAACCAACGCCTCTGGTTCTCGAAGTCCGCCTGGTAGGCCAGCGACGGCGTGCTGTGGATGCGTCCGAAGTCCTCGGTCTGGACCAGTTCAGCCGCGGGATTCACCGCGCGCACCGCCCGCATGGCGAGCGCCACGGCTTTACACTCGTTGAAGAGGCAGCGCACGAACGACGCGTCGTCGGACTTGTGCGGAAACCAATGGCCGTAGAGTCCGGAGAAACGGGCGGTGGTGAGCGGTTCGTTCACGGGGGTGAAGGCGTCGACCCAAGGGTAGCGCTCGGACACTAGGCGCGCGTACTCAGCGAGCTTGGCGGGAAACTGGGGATCGAGAAGATTCGTATGCTTGGGGCCGCTTCCGTGGTGGACGAGCCCCACGATGGGCCGCATCCCCAACGCGCGGATGCGGACGAGACGTTCATCGGCGAAGCCCCAATCGGGTGGCTTCGCTGCAAACGGCATGGTCCGCTCCCAGAGCACCGGGTAACGAATGGCCCTGACGCCGCAACGCGCGATGGCATCGATGTCGCCTGGGCGTTCATCGTGTCCCGACAAGCGACATTGGTCGACGTAGGAATCTCCGAGACGCGCGACCGTGCATTCGGGGCCCGCCCAAAGCTCGACGTGCGCGGGCACTCGGCTCGCGTGCGGGATGTTCATTTCGTCGCCTCTCAACAAGGGATCGGGGGCTTATCTGGCCTGGGTCGTCCACGCGCCGCACCGCATCAGTTCTGCACGCCGACCCGGACGCGAACTCCCTTGTCTGGCTCCCGGTGAGGAAGTCGACTTCCGTGCAGCGCGAATGAGCGACGCCATGCGCGCCCATGTGAGATCCCAAGACATCTCCGACAAGAGTTCGTCGACCTGCTGTGTCCAGTCCAAACCCCGCCCATCCGGGGTCATGAGGACTTCCGCGGCGGCGACGAAGGTGTCGACGTCGTGCGCGATTTTCACAAGCCCAGCCTCCCCGTAGGTCCTGATGACATCCTGAATTGCGGTCGACACCACCGGACGCCCGGAGGCGAGGTATTCGGGAGTTTTGGTGGGGCTAATGAAACGCGTCGACTCGTTGAGGGCGAAGGGCATCATCGCGACGTCCCAACCCGATAAGTACTCCGGTAACTCAGCGTAGCTCTTTGCGCCGAGCCAATGGATGTTGGGCAATCGAGGCAAGGCGGCGGCATCGATTTTCACGACCGGACCTAGCATCACGAGACTCCATTGAGGACGCGCCCGTGCGATGCCTTCGACGAGCGCGAGGTCCATGCGTTCGTCAACCACGCCGAAGAATCCTAGCCGCGGACCCGGTATGGGAGCTTGGTCGCTGGGTTCCACGGTCGCATGCCGAGCGCGCGCGAAATGGTCGACGTCGACGCTGCTCGGGAATGCGTAGACGCTCGCATGGAGCGCTCTCTTGACATCGTAGAGCGAGAGGCCACCGGTGAAGACGAGATCGGCCGCCGACATGAGTTCCCGCTCGCGCGCCTTGAGGGCCGCGGGGGCGAACGCGAAGGCGGAGAGCTCGTCCATGCAGTCGTAGATTACGGCCTCGGGCGCGAGGTGCGCGCTGAAGCCGAGCGCCATGGGCGTGTAATACCAAAGCACGTAACGCTCGACGCGTTCACGAGCCAACAGTGTATCGAGCAGCTCGCTCTGCGCGGCCAGGGCCCCCTCCTCGTCGAGCCCTAGGGGGAGGTGCGGAACGCAGACCCTCACGCCGCTTGGGTCGACGGTGACCTCCATGCGTCCCGGACCATCATCGAAGATCGGCTCCTCAACGAAAAGCACTCGGCCCGTGCGAGCGCATCGGGTGAGCAGGTGCTGCGGGCGTTGATAGACGAACCCCCAACGAAGGTGCGAAAGGCACACGAGGTCGCAGTCGATTCCGCGACCGAACACAGGAGCACGGGCGCGTTCTCCCTGGCCATCGGAGCGCTCCATGTCGTTGCGCGGATCCACACTTCGAGCGGATACGCGTGCGTCGACGAGGCGATTGGGCGTGGCTTCGTGCAGGCTGCTCATTGTTTTCCTCGCTGATTTGTCGCTGACCGCGGACGGGGATGGAGGACCGCGTAGGACTGGTCGTGCGATACCCGCAGCGATTTAACGAGAGGAGCGAACCGCAGGCAACCGTATCTAGGCCCGCTGCGGGAACAATGCGTTACTCACCCCAATCAGCCAGGGAATTGGAGGTATGCGAAGAAATCACGCAGGACGCATATTCGTCGAATCGAAAATCTTGTCGGCGTTGCTCACGACAAAACCCTGGTAATAGGAATCCCAGGCGCCGTCGTGCGCGCGACC
>JBIKVI010000323.1:0-5006 GCA_044356935.1 Silvanigrellaceae bacterium
GCACAGCAACGGCGCCTACCAAAGAACCGCGCAACCCTCAGGATACGTCCTAGGTGACCGTGCCCAACCCTTGCGCATCGCCCAAGCCGTTTGCGCAAGCGCGGCACCCTCCGATTCCGTTGCCGCAGCCGGTTGGCTCGAAAAAGTGAACGTGGGCAGCGCGCAAGCCCAAACGAAGTCTCGCGACTACAACGACTACTCCCAGGCCCTCGGGGCGTCGGCGGAAGCGGCGCTGAAGGCCAGGTTCCAAGGCGATTATTCGTCGGGCTCCAATGCCTGGATAGGCTTCAGCGGCCCTACAGGACTCCCTCAACAGGCCAGCGACATCGTGGCGACCACCACATCACCCACTCCGCCCACGGGCTGGCCCACGAGCGCAAAGCCTTCGTCGGTCGAGACGTGCGAAGGCCTCTCCGGCACCGATTCCGATACCGGCCTGCTCGCGCCCACGCCCGAGAACTTTTCGCAGTTCGCTCGAGAGAAGCTCCCCGACGTCCAAATCTCGTGGCACGCCATCGTGTCGCGCAGCGCGCAAAGCTGCCAGGGCTCGCAAGGTTCGCACGTTGAGGGCAAGGATTACGTCGCGCTCGCGGAAAAAAGCGGGGGCATCGTGCAGGACGTCTGCGCCCCCAACTTCGATAGCTTCACCGACAGGCTCGCCCGCTTCTCACTGGAGGTCCCGGTGTTGTCGCACCCGCTGCCCGAAGCCCTAGCGAAGCTCGATGCGGCCGCCATCGTGGTGATGGTCAACGGCGCGCGCTTGGGCGTGGACAAGTACGCGGTCTCGGCCGGGCGCCTCGTCTTCGGTGCCGGCGCGGTGAAGAAAGACGACGCAATTAAGGTGACTCAGAAGTAACTGAAGGGGCGGACGCGCCTCCAGGGTCGGACTCCGAGTCCACGGGGACGCGCTCCTTGGCCGCGAGCGCCTCCTCCAGCGCATCGCTTTCCTGCAGGGCCTTAGCCGCCGCCGCGAACAACGCGAAGAACAGCGGGCCGAGCACCGTTCCCGCAACGCCGAACTGAGCGATGCCGCCGATGAAGGCCACGAACACCCAGAAGAAGCTCAACGCCGCGCGCCCTTTCACGAAGAAGGGGCGTAGCACGTTGTCGACAGCACCAACGACCAATACGCCGACCACAAGCGCGGCTCCCGCGCCCGGACGATCCTGCATGAACGCGTAGGCCACAGCGCCGAGCATGATGGGAGCGGTGCCCACCAGCGGGATGAAGGAGAGGAAGAAAGCCAGGCCCGACCACAATAGCGCATTGGGGGTGCCCGTCGGCACGAGGAACAGGAGCACGATAAGAGATTGAACGAGCGACACGAGCACGTTGGCCACGATGACCGCGCGCAGAACGTCGCCGGTTGTCTCCGCGATGATGCGCCTTTCACGGCGCCAGGGAATGAGCTTGGGAAGGGCGAAAGCGCGAATGGACCTACCCTCCACCAGGAAGACACTCCAACTCATCAGCAGCAGGAACGTCGAAATGACACCCTCGGGCGTACCCACAAGGAAACGCTGCGCGCTGCCAGCCACCAAGCTTGAGGCGCGCGCGAGCCCGTCCTTAGCGCGCACGACGATCTCCGGAATCGACAAGGAAACGCCGAACTCGGCGAGCTTGCTCGAGACCCAATGGAAAATGCGCTCGGGAGCACCAGGACGCAGAAGGGGGTTATTAGCCGGATCGAAAAGCAGGGCCGCCTGTTGGATGGTGGTTACGAGGAAGAGGGCCATAGGCACCAGGAACACCGCGAGGATTCCCGCGATGAGGAGCAGCGCGAGGACCCAGCGCCATGCCTTGGCGCGGTGTTCGAGGCCCGAGCGCACGAGAAGCCACTCAAACGCCCCTTCGCTCACGAAAGCCAGCACCGCACCCGCAGCCACGGGCACGATGATGGGCTCGATGATGAACAGGCACCCCACCGCGCACACGAGGAGGAAGACGTTCTCGCGGCGAAAGCGGAAAGGACCGAGGTCGGTGATTCCGTTGGGCGGGGTCATTGTGGGATTCCCTCGTGCGGAGTGGGCGGGTGCCCGCGACACGGGTGGCGCCCGGAGTCCCGCCCAAAGCCCAAGGGAAGGGGCTCAGCGCGAGGCCAGTGCGCTCGCGAGGTGCTTGGCACCGGCGCCGCGGAGGACGGAAATGATGCGATCCTTGTCGGCCAAACCCGTACCCTGGAGTTCCCCAATCATGCGATCCACCGCCTGTTCGGCGTCGATGTAACGCATGGCGATGCGGAACACTTCGTCGGGTTCCAGGGCGTCGAGCCACCCCAGCCCTTCTTTGTAGATGAGGTGGGAAGCCATGTACGCACTGATGATGGCTATCTTGTGGGCGCGAGGCAAGCGGGCCTGGATTCGATCGCGGTACTTTTCCACGAGGATCTGCGGGCAATGCTGGTGCAGGATGAACGAGAACTTCTCTCCCCCGAGTTCGTCGTCGGAGAGCCGATTGAGGTGTTCCCGCACGACGTCTTTGGCGTAGTTGATTTCCTTGGAAACCTCGTACGACAGATCGACGAGGTTGCTGTCGGCTCCCTGCTTTGCCCACTCACGGAAAAGCAGCTTGGCCTCGTTGTCTGCCTTGTGGCGCAGGATGTCGACCACCTGCAGGACGTAGGTGTTCTTGATGTTCGCGAATTCCTGCGGCGAGAGCGTGAGGCAGGCCACAATCTCGAACGACGAACAGATGACGCCTGCCTTGTTGGCGGAGCTGTCCTTTATGACGACCACGCCCGCTTCCACCAGCTTGTAGCGCGCTTCTTTGGTGAAGAAGATGTTGGCGCCCTCCACGATGGCCAAGCTCGAAGGCTTGCCGTCGTTCTTGAGGAAGCGATGCCAGTTGTTCTCCTTGACGGTGTAGGGACGGCCGCCAGCGGGGATGAAGATTTCGGCCTCGACGCTCGCGTAAAGGTTGTCCCTCACCTTCATGTTCTCTTTGGTATCGGCCGCCAGGACGAACGCTTTTGGGTCCTTGGAAAGCTTGGCTTTGCGGAACTCCACGATGCTGAGCGACTCCTGCACGAGCCGCAGGAGCTCATCCCATGCCAGGCCCTGAGGATCATAGGCGCAGCCGTAACCATCGGCGATGGCAACCACCCGCGCGCGTTCGCCATACTCGCGGTGGAGGATCTTGAGTTCGTTGCCCGCCACGTCGCCATCGGGCCCACCGGTCATCTTGACGCGGAAGGTGCTCGAGGGAGAGTTGAGCTTCAGGTGGGCGAGCACATTGTCGAGATAGACGTTCACGCCCTCGCTCGTCACGCCGTAGGTCTTGTGGTTGATGCCGAAGTCGGGCTTGGACGACATGAACGCATATGCGTACTTGTAGCCGCGGTGGAGGGCATGCTCGATGGTCCACACGATGAGGTCGTCGGTCATGTTCTCGTCGGGGCCGAGGTAGATGATTTCCTCCTGGCCCAAGTAGTCGACGATGTCCGGGTCGAGTTTGCCCGTCTTGGGATTGATGGTGATGAGGTCAAGCAAGCCCGATACCGCGCTCTTGACCGCGAGGTGACGGTTGCCTCCAGGGCGGACCACGAACACCGCCTTGGATCCGCCTTCGGGGATGTCCTTGTTCTTGAGCTGCTGCGCCGAGGCGAGTCCGTTGACTTCATCGAACAAGCCAGCCAGGGCGTTGTCGAAGTCGGCTGTGGAGCGGGGCATGACCACGCGTACGCCCCCCCGGGCGATGTCGCGGTACCGAACCTGGAAGCCCCGGAAGTCGCGCCCGATCATGTAGAAGATGCCGAAGGGAGACTCGGGGTAATGCCGCTTGTCGAGCACCGCGGGACTCAAGCGGAATGAAAGCGCCCCCTTGCTCACCAGGAAGTAGTTCGTCTTGAGGATGTTCTGGATGAAGCCGAATGATTCGCGCAGGGTGGCGCGCTCGACTTCGTCCTGCGTCTCGAGGAGCAGAGCCTCGATATGGCGGGCGATCTCGGAGGCGCGCACGGCGCGATCGCCGTCGAATCGCGGATCGAACTTCGCGCGGAAGTACTTGATGCACAGGTCGTGGAAGGCTTCGTTCCGCACGAGGATATTGGAGACCCGATCGAGCGAATAATAGTAAGGATTATTCTTCGTGAGGAAGACGTGGGTCCAATTCGCCATAGCGCGGATGAGGTTAGTTTCGTTCAGGCTGCGCGGGTTGTTCCCTTGCAGGAGGGTTGAGAACTCGTCGCCGTGATCGACGTAGGAAAGGGTCTTGAGGCCCTTGAGCACGCGCCCCCACGCCGAGCCCTCGGGACTCACGCGCTCACCCGTGGCGCTCGAAGCGATGACCGACACCACCGTGAACATTTGCCCGTCGGAGGCCCGCACCTCGTGGCCGAGCACGCGGCGCACGACGAAATTGTAGCGGTTGAAGATGCCGATGACGTTCTCGGCGGCCGCAGTAACAGGGAAACCCTTGAGGCCTATGTCGACGCGGAATCGGTTTTCAAGCGGATCGTCTTCTACCGTGGTGATGTCCACGAAGGAGTTCTCGTTGTCATTGCAGTACTCCACCGCCTTGAATCCGAGCGCGATCATACGGATGGTGGCTTCGCGCGCGTAATCGACGTCGAGGCAGTCGAGGTACGCGTCGACCTCCGCCACCGGCTTGTTCGCGAGCATCACCTTGACGGCCGCTCGCTTCTTTTGTTGTTGAGGCGTGTCCCAGTTGCCCTCGGTGCCGTAGGCGCGTTGGTGGACGTGGCAAATGGCCAGCTTCGTGTCGACGGACGATACGAGGGTGACGACTTTTCCGGCATACTTCGTGAGTCGCGGCGCTATTTTGACGACACTCGTACCCGCTGCGCCGGGCGCGATGATGGTTACGCGCTCGTCCTTCGTGTCGGCGCGCTCGACCATCTGCTCCTCAGTGAGGACCTTGCCAGCGACGATCTCCATGATCGTGTCGATCTTCTGGTTTTGCGACGTGATGAAGTGGTAGAGCGGCGGCATTTGCGAAAGGAACCAGGGAACGGTGAGCTCGAGTTCACGCTTGAGCTCGCGGAATAC
>JBIKVI010000322.1:0-5006 GCA_044356935.1 Silvanigrellaceae bacterium
GACTGAAGCGTCTGCCTTGCGGTTTTCGCTTCTTTTCTTCTTTTTGAGTTCTCACGAAGCCCCATCGAACTGCTTTGACTCGTTTCTTGCGAAACGAATCGAATGCGTTGTTCATTGATAGGTGCTTGGGAGATTCGAGTTCCTTTCCTTTGCCTTGCGACTTGGGAAGGGCGCTCGAAGGTCGTCCCGCACTCTGCTTCTTCACTTTTCGGTTTTCAAAAAACCCGTTCCGAACCAGCGGTTCGTTGCGGTGAACCGTGAGTTAGTGACTTTGGGTGGGGTTGTCAACATCGAGGTTGAAGATTTTTTCACGGGTCCAAAAAGAGGCTCGCATTTCGCCACAAGTGACTAGATCGAGCTCTGCGCCTTTGGTAGGTGGACGCATGAGCATTTCACCCTTCTCCATTTCAATCCGCTAGCCCTTTACCAGGAGCCATGATGAGTTTTCATCAGACCTCAGGGACTTTCAGTTATTTGGCGAAAGTTCGTCAGCGCGCCCTCACGTTCGACGACGTCCTACTCGTGCCCCGCGCTTCAGGGGTTCTTCCACACGAGGTTGAGACGTCGACCGCCCTTTCCGAGCGGATCCGCCTGAGCATTCCCTTGCTTTCCGCCGCGATGGATACCGTGACGGAGCACGCGATGGCCGAGGCAATGGCAAGACTCGGGGGATTGGGCGTCGTCCACAAGAACCTGTCAGCTGAGGACCAGGCGGCGGAAGTCGCTCGGGTGAAGCGCTCGGAGTCGGGTATCGTCGCGAATCCGATCTGCGTGAGTCCACTGGACACTGTTCAGATGGCGACCAACATCATGCGGGAAAGGAATATCTCAGGCCTGCCGGTGACCGAGGCAGGGCGTTTGGTCGGACTGGTGACTGGGCGTGATGTACGGTTCGAGACCAATCCTTCTCGGAGCGTGTCGGAACTCATGACGCCTCGCGACAAGCTCGTGGTGATCGGTTGCGATCGGAGTGACGGCCTTTGGGATGCGGGCATTTTCGATACAGCCCGGAATTTATTGCATAAACACCGCATCGAAAAGATCCCTCTCGTTGACAGCTCCAACTCACTCCTCGGACTCATTACGCGGAGGGACCTGGAGAACGCAGTCCGCTATCCTCGGGCTTCCAAAGACCTGGCGGGTCGCCTCCTCGTCGGGGCGGCCACGGGTGTGAGCACGCAGGATCTCGAGCAGCGCGTTCCGGCCCTTGTGGCGGCCGGGGTGGACGTCTTGATTATCGACACAGCCCATGGGCACAGTCAGGGGGTGGTTCAAGCCGCCGGCGCCATTAAGCGCAGATACGGGGACAATCTCACGCTGGTGGCGGGGAACATTGCGACGGGTGCAGCCGCAAGGGCCCTCGCAGATGTGGGAGTGGACGCTGTCAAGGTCGGCGTGGGTCCCGGTTCCATCTGTACCACGCGCATGGTCGCCGGGATCGGGGTCCCGCAGATTACCGCGGTCATGAACGTTGCTGACGCCCTTCTCGGGACCAACGTGCGCATCATTGCCGACGGCGGAATTAAGTACTCTGGAGACTTCGTGAAGGCGCTCGCCGCAGGTGCTCACACCGTTATGATCGGCGGTTTGTTTGCGGGAACTGAGGAGGCGCCGGGCGAACGGATCAGCTACCAAGGCAAAGCCTACAAAAGGTACAGAGGGATGGGGTCTCTCGGGGCCATGAGGCAAGGCTCGAAGGACCGCTACTTCCAAAGTGGTCAGCAGGACCAGAAGCTCGTCCCAGAAGGGATTGAAGGGCAGGTTCCGTACCGCGGACTAGTGGCTGACGTCGTCCACCAGCTCGTGGGCGGCTTGCGCGCTGGCATGGGATACACCGGCTCTCGAACTCTCGCGGAGCTGCGCTCCGAAGCAGAATTCGTCGAGATTACCAGCGCGGGGTTGCGCGAAAGCCACGTGCACGACGTGACGATCACCGAGGAAGCCCCCAACTATTCAAAGTCGTGAGAACGGAAGGTTCTTCCACATGATTCTGATCGTCGATTTCGGTTCGCAATACACGCAGCTCGTAGCCAGGAGAGTCCGAGAACTCGGTGTCTATTCGGAGATCGTGGCCTTTAAGAGCGCGCCTTCCCACCTCGACGAGTTGAGGAAGGGAGGGAAACTCAAGGGCATCATTCTTTCGGGCGGTCCCCACAGTGTCTATGAACCAGGGTCTCCCCGCATCGAGCGGGAGTCGCTGCCTGACGGCATTCCGGTTCTAGGCATTTGTTATGGCCTCCAACTCCTGAACGTCATCTACGGTGGAAATGTCGAGCCGGCTGCCGTGCGGGAGTACGGCTACGAGTCGATCGTAGAGGAGGGAGAGATAGGAGATCTGCACCCTTTGGCGGGGCTTCGTGCGGCCAACGAGGTTATCGATAAGCACGTAGTCTGGATGAGCCACGGCGACGAAGTGAAGACGCTCGCACCGGAATTCATCTGCGACTACCGCACCACCAACGGTGCGGTGGCAGTCGTACACCATGCTGACCTTCCAATTTACGGGCTTCAGTTCCATCCCGAGGTGGAACACTCCCGCGGAGGCCGGGCGATACTCAGGCACTTCATAGAAAGAACCTGCGGCTGCGAACCAGACTGGACCATGTCCTCGCAGATTGACCGATACGTCGAGGAAATCCGCGCCCAAGTGGACGCCGTTGACCCGAAAGCCAACCTCATCTGTGCGCTGTCAGGCGGCGTCGACTCGACGGTAGCTGCGGTTCTCACTGCCAAAGCGGTGGGCGAAAGGCTGCATTGCATATTTATCGACAGCGGCCTTCTGCGGAAAGACGAAGCGGCGCAGGTCCTGGAGCGTTACAGGAACGACTTCCACCTCAACGTGAGGGGAGTCGACGCGTCATCCCTTTTCCTGGGCCGACTCGCGGGCGTCAGCGATCCTGAAACCAAGCGTAAGATCATTGGCTCAGCGTTCATCGAGGCGTTCGAGAGGGAGGCCTCGAAGATCCCTAACGCCAAGTTCCTGGTTCAGGGGACCCTGTATACGGACGTCATTGAATCGGTCTCGATTCACGGGACTTCTGTTACGATAAAGAGCCACCACAACGTGGGTGGACTCCCCGAACGCATGAGCTTCAAGCTCTTGGAGCCGCTTCGCGAACTCTTCAAGGACGAAGTGCGTCGGCTAGGCGGAGAACTTGGGATTCCCAAAGAGGTCCTGGGAAGGCACCCATTCCCCGGCCCTGGACTCGCCATTCGCGTCCTTGGTGAAGTTCGTCCGGAAGCGCTCAAGGTGCTCCGGGAGGCCGATGCTATCCTCATCGAAGAACTGCGCAAGGCGGGTCTCTACGACGAAGTCTGGCAGGCATTCATGGTATTGCTACCTGTGCAAAGCGTAGGGGTGATGGGTGACGGCCGGACATACGAGAACGTCGCAGCCATTCGTTGCGTCAGCGCAACCGACGGCATGACCGCGGAATGGTCTCGGCTCCCCCACGAGTTCCTCGCTCGGGTCTCCTCTCGAATCATTAATGAAGTCCGTGGGATCAATCGTGTCGTGTACGACGTGAGTTCGAAACCCCCGGCCACCATCGAATGGGAGTGATCCCGCCAGGGGGGGACTTGTCTGTTTGCAAAGTCCCCCCCGGCTGACGGGATCATTGTGATCGACCGATTGTTACGATAATTTGCGCGATGGACGAATGCTCCTACGCATTCCCTTCTCAAGGAGTTCTTCTGTGGATTACAAAGTCAGGGACATCAATCTCGCCACCCAAGGTCGTCGCGAAATCGAGATCTCGGAAAAGGACATGCCGGGACTGATGGCGCTTCGCGACAAGTTCGGAAAGTCCAAGCCCCTGAAGGGTGCCCGCATCGCAGGCTGCCTCCACATGACCGTTCAAACCGCGGTGCTCATCGAGACACTCGTTGAACTGGGCGCCGAAGTGCGCTGGAGCAGTTGCAACATCTTCTCCACCATGGATACCTCCGCTGCGGCCATCGCCAAAGCGGGGATCCCCGTGTTCGCCTGGAAGGGCGAGACCGAAGAGGAGTACTGGTGGTGCGTGGAGCAGTCGCTGAAGTTTGAGGGAGGCAAGGGCCCCAATATGCTTCTTGATGACGGCGGCGACCTCACCGGGCTCGTGCACAAGAAGTTTCCGCAAATGCTCAAAGACATCAAGGGCGTGTCAGAGGAGACGACGACGGGAGTCCACCACCTCCACCAGATGCTGGCTCGTGGAGAACTGAAGATTCCGGCCATCAACGTCAACGACAGCGTCACGAAATCGAAGTTCGACAACCTTTACGGCTGTCGCGAGTCGCTCCTCGACGGTATCAAGCGTGCGACCGACGTTATGGCAGCCGGGAAGACCGTGGTGGTTTGCGGGTATGGGGACGTGGGCAAGGGCAGCGCGAAGTCCATGCGCGGCATGGGCGCTCGGGTCATCGTGACCGAAATCGACCCCATTAATGCCTTGCAAGCCGTGATGGAGGGCTTCGAAGTGAAGCCTCTCGAGGACTCCCTCGAAGAAGGCCACATCTTCGTGACGGCCACCGGTTGCTGCGACGTCATCAAGGCCGAACACATGGCCAAGATGAAAGACAACGCCATCGTGTGCAACATCGGCCACTTCGACATAGAGATCGACGTAGCGGGACTAAAGTCGTACCCTGGCGTCCAGCACACCAACGTGAAGCCCCAGGTGGACAAGTATAAGTTCCCCAACGGCAACGAGATTATCTTGCTGGCCGAAGGCCGCCTCGTAAACCTCGGTTGCGCCAATGGGCACCCGAGCTTCGTCATGAGCACGAGCTTCACCAACCAAGTGCTCGCGCAGCTGGAACTGTGGTTGAATCCGGGCAAGTATCCCGTCGGCGTTACCATGCTTCCCAAAAAGCTCGACGAGGAAGTCGCGCGGCTCCACCTCGACAAGCTCGGCGTAAAACTGACCAAGCTCAACGGCAAGCAGGCGGAGTACCTTGGCATCCCGGTGGAAGGCCCTTACAAGTCTGAGCACTACCGCTACTGATTCAATGGACGGCTAACT
>JBIKVI010000324.1:0-5002 GCA_044356935.1 Silvanigrellaceae bacterium
GAGCCCGATGGGCAACGACGACTGGTCGGCCTCGTGACACAGGCCCTATTTCCGACGCCAAGTTCGGAGACCAAGCGAGTCGAAGAGCCGAACGCAGGAAGGGCGGGAAATCCGACATTGGAAGGAAAGCGGCTGCTTCCTTAGGCCTAGGCCATCGGCTACCATTGACCTCAGACAATAGTCACACAGAGGTGCAAGTATGCCGAGGAAGAGCGTTCCTGCTGTAGTCGTCGCGTCGTTGTTCGCAGTTGCTGCTTTGGGGTGCAAGAAACGTACATTTAATGCGAACGTCTCGACTGCAGGCGTGCCTGAGAAACCGAGCTTTGTTGCTGTGCAGTGCCTGGCCCCACAGGGGAATGGCGGGAACTGGTCGTCCACTCTGGGCTGGGTGTCTGAGTTGTGGATGACTCGTGCGGAACAAGTTGAAGTCGCTGAAGGCAAGGAACCGAATACCGGGTGGCTATATCTTGCCTGTGCCGCGGGGGGAAGTTCTGGGTCGGGTGTCACCGCGACGGTGATGTCGCTGCTTCAAAATCAGAAGCTCTTTGCGGCGGACCCGCAAGGGAATGACCGGAGGAGCAAAGGACTCTTCACTGTCGCCGAAACGAAGATGATGGCTGCCGCACTGCGTTACGTGGCAATTGGTTCGGACCTTCGCTTTTCCGAGTCTGTTGCCTTCGCCATGATGGTCGCCGATCAATCTTTACGAGGTGGGACAAGTGGTTTCCTAGGGTTCATGGCTCGAGTGCGAGAGTTTTTGGACCCCCGTGAGACTTGTTCGAATAAGTATAAACAGGGGAGGGATCCCATTGGCGTCGAATGGTGGGGTGGGCAACCCGCTGACCCGTGTGATGCGGTGGTGAACTTCGCCAAATACGCCTGGATGGCCAAACATGTGACTCCTGAAATGATTAAGGCACCTGACGCGAGCAGTCAGTGGTCGCCTCCGGCGACGGTTGGGAGCGCAGGTTTGGAATCTGGACCGGTTGAGCTGCCTAAGCTGTTTCAGCTGAGCAACGCGAACGACCCAAACCTACTTAAGGCCTACGCGTTACCAGAAGATGCCGACTCCAAGAACGCCGAGACTTATAGCTATTGGAAGCTTCGAAAAGAAGGGCATCGACAAGCACTGTTTATCAACAGACAGTTAGACACCTTGATAAGGGAGGCGACTCCCGAGAGCCAGAAGTCTTTATTGGACAACGATATTCCTAAGCCCGAGAGTGTGATCGCTGGTGTTAGTACCTTTGTGATGCAAGCCAAAGGAGAGTCGCATCCTATTGCAAAGGATGTCCTTGGGCAGCCGCCGCTCACTGGATATTTCACCATCACAACGGCTGTTGTCGACGCTCCCGCTCGATTCACCGATGCAAACAAGACGAAAAAGCCCCTCTACCAGGAGATTAGGTACGTTGTGCTCGGGTCGCAGGAGACGATGAATCTTATCGCGCAGTCGCCCCTTTTTCAGAAACATTTAAAGTCCTGTGGAAGCAAGCCTGCACATGGGGGCCTAAATGGCAGCTGTTACCTGCGCCGTTTCGTTCTCGCAGTTGTTGAACAGACGCACTACATGATGCAGCCGTCGGTCCGGGAGCCCGGCTTGATGGAGGAGTTGGTCGCGCCAGCATGGACTGGCGGCACGGGTGCGCAACACATGGGCATCGTAGCGATGGCGGACCTTTCAAAAGCAAGTGCGGGTGAGCCCGTAAAGTTCACCTCTATGAGGGAGGGGGCGGCCGGGGCTAGTACTGTTTTCGGAGTTACGGGTGGGTGGCCCGATCGCCGCATCACAGCCTGGTTGCAGACATACATGATCGATGCTCTCATCAATGGAACTTCGGGTGCATCTAAGACGGGGCCACTTTCGGTCGCAGTCGAGAATTCGCAGATGACTGTCTTCCAATCGACGTTTGGAAAGCCTGATACAGACGGAAAATCTTCGAGCGCGTCTACGACTCAAGGCAGCGTGACGATGTCGTCTGTCACTCCGGAGACTCGTTCGACAGACCCGGAAGTAGACTCATTTGACACCAAAGCAGTGCGTGCCTCTTTCAGCGGCGGTAGTGCCGATTCGGCTGCCTCAAGTGAGAACCCAGCGGGTCAAGAGAATGTGTCGGACTACGTTGCTTTCCAGAACGCATTTTACAGCGAGCTCGCTCCTGATGTCCTCACGGAGGAAATCGGCACACCTTACATGCACGACGAGATCTCCGTAAATTGGGACCTATTCAAGCTTCCCGTCATGATCAACTTGAACATCTTTAGCGATCCGCAGCGCAGCAGGCACTTAGTCCATTTGGCGGCGAACGCCGTGCGAGAGGGACTTCCTCGTGATGAGCATTTCAAACTTGCAGGTTCACAAGTCTGCGCCGTTGTTTCGAAGCGTCCCACCCTCGGACGTACGTCGTGTTCTCGCGTGATGCTTCCAAAGACGGGCCTCATGCTGGGAAAGAAGGATTACCGAGACGTTGCGAAAACGGTAGCCGACAAAAGCTACGTCGTATTCAATGCCCGGGACCCTCGTCTGACAGACGACACACTCATTGCAAGAGAAGGAGAAAAAGCGAGCCGGAAGGGAACTCCCACAAAAGAAGACTTCGAGTGAGCGAGCAAGGGGGGTGAATGCTCGAACAAGCCTCAGTCGTCCGCGCCCCCATCGAGCCAGCGCTCGAGGCCCTGCTTGCGGAGAGCCTCATAAAGCTGGGAACGCTCGGTAACCACCATCTCGCGTGCGCAAAGGCGGTTACCTAGGAATCCGCGGTGGTCGTCGTACGGATTGCAGATGGCCAGGCGATTCTCGTTGAGCGGGGCAGCGCCCACAGCAAGGAGGTCGTCGTAGTCTTCGAACGAAATCTCCGAGAAATCGCATTGGAGATCCGAACCTTCCACGTATTGGAGTTCGTGGGCTGCAGCTAGGGCCTTGGCTAAGGCTGTTTCGTCGAGGAAGTGCAGATCCAGAAGCGCATCCGCTACGGAGACCTTCCACTTCTCCGCGAAACGCGTGGCGAAGTGCCAATCGGTGGGGTCGATGGCCACGAACTTTCCGATGGCTTCGAAGAGTTCCGGAAGGGTGAGAGATGGGCTGGAAAGGGTCATCGAGGTCCTCCGGACGGGTCGGCGCCGAGCGCCATGCGTCGGAGCTCGCGTATCCGGTCAGTAACCCGCGAGGCCGAGAGTTTCCACTCAGGGTCGTTCTCGATTTTCCACCCGGGCTGCGAGGAAAAGAGCGACTGCGCCCGCTCGAAATACTTGAGTGCCAAATCGAACTCCCGTCGCATTATCTTGACCTCGCCGAGGTGCTCGAGGATCACGGGTTCTTCTGGCTCTTCCTGCAGTGCTTGGAGCAGGTATCTTTCGGCGAGCTCGAGCTTCCCCTGCTTGGCGTAGACCCAGCCGAGCGAGTCGAGATAGAAACCGTTTTTGGGGTCCTTCTTGAGCGTCCTCAGTAGCAGGGCCTCGGCGAATTCCAGCCGCATGCCCGATTCAGCTAGAGAATAGGCCAGGTGATTGAGAGCCTGACTATGGTCGGGATGGACCTTGAGGAACTCTTCGATGGCTGACAGCGAGGCCTCCTTCGATTCGACGTTCTCAAGGTAGGCTGCACGCAGGTACGCGAGCTCTGCTGACTTCGGGTGTTTGACGAGGCCTTCGTGCACGATCTCCATGGCTTTTTTGTGGTCGCCAAGCCGCGCATGGATCGTGGCCAGGAAGCGGAACTCCGACTCCTGCTCTCGTGATCCCGCGCGATAGGACTCGATTTCTTGCCGCGCCGCATCGAACTTGCCGTTTTCCAGCGACAAGACGATGACCCGTTGGCGACCTTGGCCGTGGAAGTCGCTTTCACGCGGAATGCGGTCGTACCAAGCTCGGGCCGAGGCGCCGTCCTTGAGGAGTTCGTCGCATTGGCCGGCAAAGAAGTACATACGGCCTTTATCGGGTGCCTTGTCGGCGAGGGCCACGAAGCTTTTTTTTGCCTCCTTATAGTCCTCCAGTTGGAAGAGGACGTAGGCGAGCTGGAAGGTGAGTTCAGGATCGAGCGGCGTCGCGTCGTCGGCCGCCTGTTCGAGGCGCAAGAGGAGCCGACGAGCGTCTTGGTACTTCTCTTGACGGAGGAGTTGGCCCACGTAGTAGCGCGCGAGCACGTCGTTCTCGGGTTGCTTCTCGTATGCCTCACGGAAGTAACGTTCCGCGGCCTCGTTATTCTTTTCCTCGGAGGCAATGTATCCGGCGAGCATCCAAGCGTCGGTGTTATCAGGGTCCACGCGTAGGAGCCGGTCGAGGAGGTTTTTGGCTTCCGCGAAGTTTCCGTCCTCGGTGCGAAGGCGGGCTAGGCGCAGGAGAAAGTAAGTCGAGTTGGGCATGGCGCGTATGGATTGGTAGAGCACGGCCTTGGCTTTTTCCTTGCGGCCAGCCTCGAGGAGTATCTCCGTGTAGCGCGCGGCCACTTCCTCATGCTTAGGGTGTTTGCGGTAGGCTTCTTCGAGCGTGGAGAGCGCCTCGTCGCGGCTCCCGCGGATTTGCTCCAGGAAGGCGAGGGCGAGCGAAGGCTCCGCGCTGCGCGGGTAGAGCAATTCGAGCTTCTTGACGACGACTTCGGCGCGTGAGGTTTCGCCCGAGAGGGTCTGCAAGCGTGCCACCTTAAGCCCGACCACCAAAGTGGGCTGGACCTCGAACACGGCATCGTAGAGCCGCGAAGCCGCCTCGAATTGTTTTTCCTGCAAGAGTGCTTCGGCGACGAGGAAGGCCTCCTCGAGTTCGTGAGGCTTAAGAGGCTCCTTACCTGCGCGTTCTAGCAAGCGTGCAACGCGGCTGGCGCCCGACTCCTCTTTGGAGATCTTTTTGACGAATCCGGCAGGCATTGGGGGAGGCGCATTGCGGGTGGCACATCCACTAACTCCGATTGAGCTTGTGGAGAGCAATAGGATGGCGACGCCCACGGCTAATGACGAGCCTGCGGCGCGAGAGCGTGGAGCGCCGAGGGCGCGAAGTCCGCGCGAGGAAA
>JBIKVI010000325.1:0-4987 GCA_044356935.1 Silvanigrellaceae bacterium
CGCTTTCTACTACGCCGTGAATATAGGCCTGTACGTGGTGGTCTTCCAGCACACGCAGGCCCTCGCCGGGTGGACGCTCCCGCAAGCCCTGCTCTTCGTTTCGGGCTACCTCGTGGTGGACGCCGTGCACATGACCCTCTTCTCCACGAACCTGCATTTCTTCCCTACGCTGGTGAACAAAGGCGAACTCGACTCCTACCTCCTCAGGCCGGTGTCGCCCCTGTTCTTCCTCAGCCTGAGGGAGTTCGCGTTCAACTCGTTCGTGAACCTGGTCATGGCTCTAGGAATCCTGGGTTGGGCCCTCTGGAACCTCGATGTTCCCTTCGGTCCGCTCGACGCGGCCTTGTACGCGTTCATGCTCGTGGTCGGCATTCTCATCCATTACCTCATCCATATGCTCATGCTCCTGCAGGTCTTCTGGACGCATTCGGCCGACGGCGCCGCCCAACTCCACTACAACCTGATGAAGTTCATGGAGCGCCCCGACCGCATCTTCCCGGCAGGATTGCGCTACGTGCTCATGACCATCTTGCCCTACTCGCTCATCGCCTCATTCCCGGCGCGCGCCTTTTTCGGGGAGGATCGCATGGCGCTCGCCACGCATGTGGTGGTGGCCGCAGCGTGCCTGTCGGGCCTGCTGCTGTTCCTTTGGCGGCGGGGACTCCGGGCTTACTCGTCGGCGAGTTCGTGAAGGTAAGTTGCGTTCTAACAGGAGAACTGATAGCCATACATAAGTATAGATGAGCGAGGCGTTGCCGTGCCTGAATTACCTGACCCCCAGACAATTGCCCTATTGAAGTTTGTTCTTGAGCAGTGCTCCCGGCATGGCGACCTGACGCCGTTGAAGGTTCAGAAGCTCGCATTCTATGCCTGTGGTGCAAGCCTTGCTTTCGGATTCGAAGAGGCCGTGAATGCAGTCGAATTCCAAGCGTGGAAGCATGGGCCCGTCGAACGGCGTCTCTACTCAATGCTCAAGGAATTTGGGGCTACATCGGTGCCAGTTTCGGTGGTTGTCGACCCCCCTAGAGTCGCCTACCATGAGGATCACAAGTCAGCCTTGCAGGATGTCCTGGAAGTCTATGGCCGGATGACCCCCTGGGCGCTTCGAGAGGAGTCTCATCTCGAGGACCCATGGCGGGATGCCTACCGGAACGGTCAGGGAGAAGGCTCACCGATTTCACTCGAAGCCATGAAAAGCCATTTCGTTCGAAAGTTTCGAGCTGAACGGATTTTTGCGCCCAGGTTTCTCGTGGGTGGAGGAAGTTGGTCGCTAGATGGAATTCCGCTCGTCCATTTTGATTCCATGAAGGACTTGGCGTCTGCCCTCTCCAATGCAGGGCTCGGGCGGAAGTTTTGAGCTTCCGGGGAGCGTGCGGACTTTGTAGAGTCTTTGCGGGCTCCGGTCTCTTTTGCACCAAGCGAGCTAAACTTTGCGATTCCAATACGGGCACGGGATTCGACGTTCGTCTCATCGAGCTGGCTCATTGCGACGGGATGGCCCTATCGCAACATCAGCTGCTGGAACTTTGTCGCAAGGTACAAGTAGGGTATGCCCTGGCCCAAGAGCATTTGGCTTCTCGACGAGATTTGCCTTGGAGCGATTCACGGACTTTTATTGAGATACTCAGTTAAAACTGGTCCTGTTGGCGTCACCTAGCCCCATCGTATCCCCGGCAGTTTCCAAGGGAATCTTTCCCCCTGCTGACCGGTTTCTTGAGTTAGCGGGATACTCTCATGATTCCCGTAGGCTGTAGCAGGCCAGGTGAAGGCAGCAGGACCAGTTCTAAGTTTGTTAGTCCACAGTGGCGATCGGCGTCTCGTGCGCTGAACTTGAGTCGCCTCGGAGGACCCTCCACGCTTTGGGGGCACGAAAAACGAAGTGAGAGGCTGCCTTGGCTTTTCGCTCCGGGCAGCCTCTCTCCTCGCTTGGAGTATCCGTTTGTTACTTACTCGAACCGAACTCGGTAGTTGCCGTTGCCAGCGCTGTCCCACGAGCCATCTTGGGCCACGAACGCCAACTCGACGTCCCACGCGTTGGCCATGCCTTGATTGTTGCGCGCGAAGAAAAAGAGGTCGCTTTCGGCCTGGAGAGGGAGGTCGTAGTTGTAATGGTTGGGGGAGTTGACCGCGCAGGCAGGGTACGGACGACCCACCGACGCGGAATCCGCTGGAACGCAGCGAGTAACGTTGCGCGGGCCGCCCAATGTCACGGATTCCGAGAAGTTCGCGTTGGTCATGGAGAAAGTGCCGCTGCGGCCGTTGAGTTCGACGTAGGCCGAGATGCGACCCCATTGCGAGGCCATCAGTCCACCCTTGTAGGTAATCGAGAGGCGCGGCCAGATCCCATGTCGCCGGTTGAGGGCGCAAACCACGGCGGGGCCGACGTCCTTGCACTCGCTCTCCACCACATAATCGGGAGGATAGTCGCTCGCGGAGGCGACCGTGCTGAACGCGAGTCCACCGAGAATGGCGGTGAAGGAAGAGACGAGGGCCATGGCGAAGGGGGCTGCGAGCGTCATGTGGAGTCTCCCGAAAGGCCGCGGGGTATCCGCGTGTCCCACATCCCTACCTGAGCCGCCCGGGTTTCGCCGCCGCTTTGCCACCGAACTGCAATGGGAGGCGACCAGGCCGTAGGCCGCTGGATTGAGGCCTAGGCCGTTTGTCGTTTGCTGGGGCCTTGGCTGCGGCTGCGGCTGCGGCATCAGGGCCGCTCGCCCGTCTGCACCCGCCAGAGCGCGGCGTAGGAGCCCCCGCGCGCCACGAGTTCATCGTGCGTCCCTTGTTCCGTTATCGCGCCCTCTTCGAGCACGCAGATGCGATGGGCGCCTCGCACGGTGGAGAGGCGATGGGCAATGAGGATGGTTGTACGGCCCACGACGATGCGATCGAGCGATCTTTGGATGGCCGCCTCTGTTTCGTTGTCCACAGCGCTGGTGGCTTCGTCGAGTACGAGGATGGGAGGCGCCTTGAGCACGGCGCGCGCGATGGCGATGCGCTGCCTCTGGCCACCCGAAAGTTTCACCCCGCGCTCGCCCACCCGGGTGTCGTAACCGCGCGGTAACGAGGAAATGAAACCGTGCGCCTCGGCCACGCGGGCGGCTTCGACGATGCCTTCGTGGGAGGCCTCTGGCGTGCCGTAAGCGATGTTCTCGCGCACGGTCCCGTCGACGAGGAACACATCCTGGCTCACGAAACCGATGGCCCGCCGGAGATCCTGGAGATCGAGCTCCGAATGGGGAGAGCCATCGACGCGGATGATGCCCGACGTGGGATCGTAGAAGCGCAGCAGAAGCTTCACGAGGGTCGACTTCCCCGACCCTGTGGAGCCCACGAAGGCCCATGTTTGGCCAGCGGGGATGCGCAGGGAAATACCGCGCACCACGTCGGGCCTTTCGTCGTACCCGAAACGCACGTCTTCGAAGGCGATCTCGCCGCGTACCGCCTCGATGGGGAGGCGACGTCCTCCGTGGACGATGCGCACGGGCGTCTCCACGAGGTTGAGCACGCGGTTGGTCGAGGCCATGGCGCGTTCGTACAGATCGACCGTTTGCGCCAGTCCCGTGAGCGGCCACAGCAGACGCTGCGTGAGGAACACGAGCACGCTGTAACTTCCCACGGCCAGGCCGCCGTTGACGGTGAGCCAACCCCCGTAAACGAGCGTCATGAGGAAGCCCGCGAGGATGGCCATGCGGATGATGGGGATGAACGCCGAACTCGCTCGGATTGCATCGCGGTTCGCCGTGCGGTAGGCCTCGCTGCTGCGCGCGACCTGCGCGATTTCGTGCTCCTCGGTCACGAAGCTCTTGATGGTGGCCACGCCCGCCACGTTGTTTGCCAGTCGCGCGCCCAGGGCGCCCGCAGCTTCGCGCACGGCCGCGTACCGCGGTCCCAAGGCCTTCTGGAAGCGGAACGCTCCGAAGAGGATGAAGGGCATGGGAATCAGGGCGAAGGCCGCCACCTTCCACGACACCGCGAAGAAAATGGCGCCGATGACGAGGACGGAGGTGAACACCTGGATGAGGGCGTTGGCGCCGCCGTCGAGGAAGCGTTCGAGTTGGTTGACGTCATCGTTGAGGATGGAAAGGAGGTTGCCCGTGGACTGGTTTTCGAACGACGCCATGTCGAGGTTCTGGATGTGGCGGTAGGCGTCGACCCGCAACTCGTGCTGGATGGTTTGCGCGAGGTTCCGCCACGCGATGGAGTAGAGGTACTCGAACAGCGACTCGCAAACCCAAATGAGGAACGTCAGGGCTCCGAGGAGCGCCAACTGGTGAACGACATCGACGACGCCAAGCCGCGCGAGGAACGACGACTCCCGACTCACCACGACGTCGACGGCCACGCCGATGAGCACCTCGGGGGCGATGTCGAAGAGTTTGTTGACGATCGAATAGACCGTCGCCTTGCGGACGACTGAGCGGTGGGGGGCCGCGTGTCTCAGGAGGCGACCAAGGGCGTGCTGGGTCATGGGTGTTCCTTTTCGGGAAGGGCGAGCCCAAACCCATATGCGAACGCAGGGCCTCCGTAAATGTCTCGCACGCCTCAGTCATAGGCTCTTAAGTAAAGTGCGCGATCGCCGATACCCTGGTGGGACGGTGGGACGGTGGGGGGTCCGTAGGATGCATTCGAAAACTGAGCAAAGTCGCGAAGCGACGCGCCATGCGGGGCATGCAAGGGCAATGGCCTCATGCCTCGTTCGCTTCACGATCTCCTTGGGCCTCCTTGGGTTCGTCGCCATAGGAACGACCGGCTGCAAGGCGGGAACGGAACTCTCGAGCGCGACCAAGCACAAAAAGAAGCATAATAAAGAAGGGGGCAAGGAAGAAGCCAAGATCGACGAGGCTTGCTCCCAGAGACTTCTCGCCGCCGAAGAAGCGGTTCCTAGCGCAGGCGATCCGAGGCAGAAGTTACCTCAATGCAGGAACGGGAGCGTCCTGGAAGGGGGCTGGAGTCTCGGGGCGCGGTGCGTGGTGGATATCGCCGACCT
>JBIKVI010000326.1:0-4968 GCA_044356935.1 Silvanigrellaceae bacterium
TCGGACGCGCGCGGCAACGATCTCCATAGCGGGATCGCGACCCCAAAACAAATGACTCCGAGACCGCCAAGAACTTGCAGTGCGCCGAGCGTCTCGCCGAAAAAAAGCGCGCCCACGGCCGTCGCGAAGACAGGCCCCATGTATTGGCCGGTGGAAACGAAGCCCGCGGGCCCCTGGCGCAACGCGGAGGTCATGCAGATTTGGCCAGCCATGGCGGGCAACGAAGAGAGGAGAAGGAGAGTCCAGCCAGTCGGGGTGCGGGGCCACACCATTCCGCCCGGGAGCAACAGGCCCAGCCAGGGGATGCAAAGTCCCGCGATTGCCAGCGCGAGGATAATGGAGTTAGAGGGCACGTCCTTGAGTTTCCGCACCGAGAAATAGGCCACAGAGGAAAGAAATCCTGACAAGAGGGCCATGGCGTAGCCCCATGCCTCGCGACGGAAGGCGGGGGAAGCCGCCGTGGACTCCACGCTGCCCAAGAGCACGAGGGCGACGCTGCCGAATCCGCAAACGACAAGGAGAAGGCGCCTCGGCGTGAGCCGTTCGCCAAGAAAGGCGTGGGCGAGCAGGCCCGTAAAGAAGACGCTCGTGTTGGCCAGAAGTGAGGTCATCGCCAATGGGATGTGGAGGCTCGCATAGAATAAACAGGCCATGCTCGAGGCTCCCACGAATCCCCGCGAAATGAGCCAGCGGGTGGTGCGGGGCGTAAGCGCTCCTAAGGGCACGCGGCCAAGGCGGGCATCGCGTGCCAGGAGAGCAAGGCACAAAAGAGCCATGGGGAGCGATCGGAGGAAAACCGCCTCCAACGCGCCAAAACTCGTGGGAGTGCCAACCGTAACCGGAGGGTTGGCGAGGGCCGCGAGGGTGAGCGCGTGTGCCTCCTCGAGGCGCCCGGCGGTCTTGATGCAGAGGGTCATGAGGAGGAAAAAGAAGGTCGAAACGACCATCAGCATGAGTGCACGGGCCGACCGAGGGGCCGACCGAAGGGCCGACGCCTGCACCGACGAGGAGACTGGGGACGGTCCACGTTCCATCCCGTCACCGTTTCACAACCGCTCAAAGTGGGCAACGGGTGCGGCACTCGGAGTGGGCCGAAAGTGTCACCTATGTCTGAGGTAATCACTGTTACCCATGTATCAGGACTGGACCCTGGACCCCCCGTTGCCGGTTCCCCGTTGCCGGTTCCCCGTTGCCGGTTCCCAGTTGCCCGTTCCCAGTTCCGGTGTCTGTTTGGGAATCCGTTCCGGAATCGGTTTCGAGCGGCCGGGGAGAGCGACCGCCCGCCGGCTCTTAACGAGGGTGGATGAGCCGCCAGAGATGGGCCGCAAGGGCATCGGCCAGTTCGAGCATGGCGGGTGGCACCGCCGACCCGCACAAGGCCAAGGCGACTTGTACCTCGCGCAGGGAACCCAGAGCGATCCGGTAGAAGCGCCTTTGGTCAGGCTTCGAGAGGCGCCCGTAGCCTTCCCCGAGGTTGAGGGCGACGCTGTCTGCCGCGCGGCAAAGCTGGTTGCGAAGGTGGCCGGGAGCATCGAGCAACGCGGTTTCGCGGGCGAGACGAAGTGCGAGGTGCAAGGTCCTGAAGTTCTGCATGACGGATGTGCCTCCGATTTTGGGAGCGATGCATTCGCCCCCGCCGAGGTCGGGGGGCGAATGCATCGCTCCCAAAATCGGGAGAACGCCAATGCTTCGGAACTTTAGGACCTACGCGCTCGCCGTCGAACTCTACCGGGAAACGCGCACGCTCCGACTGCCCGGCCACCTCAAGGACCAGCTTTCCCGCGCGGCCTCCTCCGTCGTGCTCAACCTGGCGGAAGGGGCAGGACGCCGCACGCAGCCCGATAAACGGCGCTTTTACGACATCGCCATGGGCTCCCTTCGCGAAGCTCAGGCGTGCCTTGAACTTGCCGACGGCGACACCCGCGCCGCCCGTCGCCTCGCCGACGCTTGCGCGGCAAGCCTTTGGCGGCTCCTGGAGGCCACCGCGTGAGGCCGCGAGCCCTCTTCTGTTACGTTCGCAGGCGGATCCGGAACGTGAGTGCACGCGCCCATTCCTTCACCAGGCAGCGCCCCGACACGAGCAGGGCTTTTTTCACGAACCGGCACATGAAGAAGGGGAGACTGGACAGATCCAGCCCCTTGATGAAATCGTCGAATCGACGCGCTGCGGTAATGAGTTCCGTTACTTCTTTCTATGAGCCTTTGCTCGCAGGAGTTCACGCCTTCCACCAAGCCCCGAAAGCAGGGGCGCAAGCAGCGGCAAAGCGAGGAGTGCGAGGAACGCCAAGGGCGTGCCCCCACCGCCAGCACCTTGGGCACCACCCTTACCCCTGGCGCCAGCCGAAGCGCTCACGCCGGCCACGACGCCGCACTGATACCAAGGCTTGTCCTCGGAGCCGTCATTGCCGTCGAGCGCCTGTCCAGACGATGTGGCCCGCACGATCGGGGTCGTCCCGATGGCGGAGGTCGCTGCGGGGAGTTCACCCTTGCCCGTTGGGGCCTCGAGGAAGCCGCGCGCATGGAAGACCTTGAAGATCTGTTCCTTGAGTGCCACCGCGGAGCGCTTCTCCTCCTTGGCGAATTGCTCGGCCGAGCGTGCGATGGCCGCGATGACGTCGTAGTAGACGGCGTCCTCCTTGAAGAGGTCGATGGCCTCCCACACGATCTTATCGAACACGTGGTAGCCGCTCTTCCACGGGCCGAGTTCCTCGCGGATTTCCCAGAGCACCGAACTCATGTACTCACCGGCGATGTGCGCCGGCTGCCGGACGTAGGGGTCTACGGGGCCTGTCTTGTCGCCGGAGCGCAGCGATTCGCCCTGCAGGACGATGCTTTCCCCGAGCTTGCGGTTTCCCGTCATGGCGTAAGTGAAGTAGTCGGCGAGGCCCTCGTGGAGCGCGCCGCCCTGTCCGGACACGTCCCGCAGGGAGCGGTAGACGATGTGGTGCCCGAACTCGTGCATGACGACGTCGGTGTCGCGGCCAAGGTAACGAAGGATTCGCCGTCTGCCATCGCCCGTCGTGAGGGGCTGTCCCTCTTCCCAGCCTGTTCCGATGACGATGCGCACTTGGCTACCGCGTTCGAAGGAGGAGGGCATGTAGGCAGCGTTGTCGGGCGTATACCCCGTGTCGGAGGCATGCGTGCGCTTGGCGGGTGCCTGCGCGCGCACGTACACGGCGAGCGAGAGGCCATCGGCGATGCCGAAATTGGAGCGCGTTCCTGGGTAGCTCCCTCCCCAGGATTTATTGGGCGACGGTGTGAGCGCCATGATTTTGCGGTACCAGGTCATCGACTTGGTGACGGCGTGGTAGGCCACCAGTTCGTCGTATTGGGGCGAGTCCTCGCCGATGGCGGTGAAGTCTCCTGCGTTGCCGCGCGCCGTCTGTGCGCACTTCGTGGTCACCGGGAGCTCGCCGCAGGAGTAAACGGCGAAGAGCTTGTGCGTGAGGCGCGAACCCGGCTCGACGAGGCTCGGCAACACTGTTTCCTTGCGTCCGGCCCCCCCGTCGACCACGGAGTTCTCATCGAACAAGAGCGCTGAACCGTCGACGTGGATGGACATGGGGGTCTGCGAGAGGATGACGCCGCTTCGGTCGTCGAGGAGAACAGAAAGGGGAACCGCCGGGCCGCGACCGGGGGAGTCGGCGCCGTCGGCCACGTAGGCGCGCCATGCGGGAACGTAGCCTTCCTCGGCGGCGACGTAGACCTTGCGGACGTCGCTCACTCGCCAAGGGTGGAAGTTGAGACGCCAGGCCACGGTGTCGCGCGCGCGGGACGCGTCGAGCACGAACGCCTCGCGTTCCGGTCGCGTGCTCGCGGCGACCGCCGGGGAGGGGATGTTCCCTTGCGCGAAAACGGTCACGCCGGCATCGTCCTGTTCCTTTAGTTGGGCTTTCTCCACGGGAATGCCCCTGTGATGGAGGCGCCACTCGCGCGTGGCGCCGGGACCTCCATCGGAGGCAAGTCGCCACGCGCTCAGGCCGCGTCCCCCATCGGCCGATGTCTCGCGGTTTCCCTCGGCAGAAAGGAACAACCCCTCGGCCAGGCGGGCTCCGGAGAGGTCCGCACCCAAGGCGCGCAGCGCCGCGTCGGGGGTCCGCACGGCCGCCAAGGCTTCACGCAAGGGGCCGCGCCCCCCCATGCCCCGCAAGAAGTCTGCCAACTCGCCAAGATCACGGGGGTCGCGAAAGGGCGCAGGCGAGGTACGCAGGGCACGGGAGGCATCGTCAACGCCGTCGGCGACCTCCGATCGGAAATCTTCTTCGCGACCGCACCCCGCGGTCAGCCCAGAGACGATGGCCATAGACACGATGGCCGCCATGGAACCGACCATGCGGGGGCGACGACGTTCCTGGTTCGCCGGGATTCCTTCAATTGTTTCGCCCTTTTGGCGCCGCCGCGTCGATTGCTTCATAGTCTTGTCTTCCTCGCGCCAAGGAGTCGTCGGTTCCGTGATTCGTTATCGGACCGACGCGCAGTGCCCTTGACCCGGAACCGGAGGGACTCGATAGGGTGCGGTGGACTTTTGGCGCCACGCGCGCAGCTTCCCGCCAGACCCGCCGATACGCCCGGTGACTCCCCCTCGAAGGGGCGCGAGAGGTGTACGCGTGCGCGAGTCTGTTTTGGACAACACGTTCCGTTTGCTCGAGGAGATAGGCCGCGGCGGCTTCGGCGCGGTCTATCGTGCCGTGCGCATCGGAGCCGAAGGCAGCGGTCCCGTGGCCATCAAGCTCCTCAACAAGAGCCCGGGCGTTAAATCGGAGGAGTACCTGCGCTTCCAGCGCGAGGCCGTGCTCATGAGCCAGCTCGTGCACCCGGGCGTGGTGACCGTCTACGAGTTGGGTGAGGAGGCCGGCTGTTACTTCATCGTCATGGAGTACGTCGGTGGTCCCAATCTCCGCGAGCACGTGAAGGCCCGCGGCGGTCGACTGCCGCTCACCGATATCCTCGAGATCCTCGTGCAGGCTG
>JBIKVI010000071.1:0-16920 GCA_044356935.1 Silvanigrellaceae bacterium
AAAGCATCCTTTCGTTTTGAAGTATTCCTGGACGCCGCCAACGCAGTCATCGCGAGAAGACAAAGCGCGGCGTCAGCCTTCGCCTTGGCCGAGTGAGTATCCCCTCTCCCCATCGAACGCGTACAAATTCTCCGTCTTGATGGGCTCGAGCCCGGCTCCATTGAGGCCCGCGAGAAGCACTACGACGGCATCGAACTTAGTGGACACGAGCGTCGATCCCGTGGAGCCCACGGGTTTGAAACGGCAGCGCCAGTGGTCGACCGTGAAGGTTTCCGCATGGCCGTCGGGCCACACGCGTGTCCCGCGGTTAGTAATCATGTGGAGTTCGAGTCCCGACGATTTCTGAACCGCCTGGATGCGCGCGGCAATATCGTCGGCCTTGCCACCGGCTACGTCCACGAACACGTCGACGCCCACGAGGGATTTCTCGGGGGCCTTGCGCGCTTTGAGGGGCTGGGGCGCGATGGCAGCCGACGACTGCCCACCGCCTTTGCTGGCAGCAGCCTTGGCCTCGAACGAACGAATCTTTTGGGGCTTCTGGCCGAGCCGTGCGACGATGGCTGCGGTGAAGCCCTTGGTGCCCACGCGTTGAGTGCTGAGACCTTCCTGGAAAAGATCGCCTGTGTGGATTCCATCCTCGAGGGTGCGCGCCCAGGCATCGTGAACTTTGGCGGCCACGTCCGCTTGTCCAATGTGCACGAGCATTTCCACCGCACTCAGGAGCAATCCGGAGGGGTTCGCCATGTCTTTGCCGGCGATGTCGGGAGCGGAGCCGTGCACCGCTTCGAACATGGCTCCGAAGTCGCCCACGTTGCTCGACGCGCCGAGACCCACCGAGCCCGAAATTTCAGCCACGACGTCGGAGACGATGTCACCGTAAAGATTGGGGGCGAGCACGACGTCGAAATCCTGAGGACGATTGGCCAGGCGTGCCGTGCCGATGTCGATGATCATGTGGTCGTGTGCGACATCGGGGTACTCCGCGCCCACTTCCTCGAACACCGAGCGGAACAGGCCGTCGGTGAGCTTCATGATGTTGTCCTTGCTCAGGCATGTGATCTTCTTGCGGCCGTGAGCCCGCGCGTACTCGAACGCGTAGCGTGCGATGCGCTCGCAGCCAGGGCGCGAGATGAGTTTGAGGCACTGGACCACGTCGGCTGTCTGCCGGTGCTCGATGCCCGCGTAGAGATCTTCCTCGTTCTCGCGCACGATGACCACGTCCAGAGCAGGGTGGTTTGTTTTCACGAAGGGGGCGTAAGACACGCACGGCCGAACGTTGGCGTAGAGGCCAAGCGTTTTGCGTACGGTGACGTTGAGGCTCTTAAAGCCCTTTCCTTGAGGGGTCGTGACGGGCGCCTTGAGAAAGACCTTGGTGCGACGCAGGGACTCCCACGAGTCGTTGGAGATGCCCGCGGTGTGGCCTTTTTTATAGGCGGCTTCGCCGACTTCGATGACCTCAGGGTGGATGCGCGCGCCCGCGGCCGTTAGTATCGAGAGCGTGGCCTCCATGATCTCAGGGCCGATGCCGTCGCCGTAGGCGACGGTGATGTTGCGTTCAACGCTCATGGGAATTCTCCAGTGCGGTACGTGACGAGACGAAGAGGGGTGATTCCGCTCGGTTGGTTCCCGCGCCGGCATAGGAGTTCGAGGCGGCGGGCGAAGGGAGGCGGAAGACCACCGCACAATCGCTGCTTTTTTGCCGAGAGGCAAGAACTCCTGAGTTCGATCCAATCGGAGTGAATTCCTACAACTCAAAGGAGAGAACGCATCCAGCTGCGGGCCTCTGGGATGAACAAACCCAGCGTAAGTGACGCGGTGCCAGTGAGTCGGGTAGAGACGCGCTCGGTGGTCACGCGCCCGTTGCCCCCGACACGCATGATGGCGGCGCGCAGGAAAACGTTCTCGGTCATAAAGGCGGTGTAGTTGGCCTGGAGGGCTCCGTGGAGGCGCACTGTGGTTTTGCGCCGCCCTTGGTTGTCATCGATCAACACGAATCCCGGCCCCATTCCGTATGACACCGCGAAGGCGCCAAGAGGCGAGTGGAGGATGGCCGAGAGGTTCATGAGGACGAACGTCGTGAACGTGTCGACCTGGTAATTCTCCACGCGTCGTCCAGCGGGCAACACGAGATCGATCTCGCGCGCGACGTAGGCCGAGGTGGCCTCCGGACGGAAATCCCAGTCAAGAGCCCACGTGGGATACTGGTACGGGTGGTACACGGACAAGAGTGTCCAATTGGCGAGATAGGCCGGCAATGTGGGCTTATCTTTGGCATCCTCAAGCGCAACGACCTCGCCTCGCGGACGCTCTGATGTCACCGTTCTTCCCAAGGAAAATCCGACGCTGTTGGGGATAAGCCCGAAGGTCCACGACAAGGCGCGTGTAAACAGAGAACGCTTCAGGAGGCTTGAGTCCGAGGGCGGATCAGTCTTGGAGCCCTTACCTACGCGCGCCCGCGAATGAAGATCGTAAATGGTCCAGGCCAATTGCAGGGACTCCCGATCGCCGACGAGGGTAGCCACTCCGCGCACGAGGACGAGGTGAGTTGCCCCCGTTCGATGTCCGAACGCGTTGGTTTGCGTCACGCTGAAAGAGGACACGTCGTCGAGGGCGCGTTCGCCGCTGATGCCGTAGCGTTGGAGGAACGAGCGTGACTCGTCGGAAGGCACAATCGTATCGCAGGGCGCGAGTTTGGCGGCGGCCGCCTCGCGCCAAGCGCTCTCGAAGGCGCGTGAGACGTGCTCTTCGGGGTGGTACGGGGGAACGACGAAGTAACGCCGGCAGGCGCGTCCTTTCGGAGAACCTTCAGAGTTGCGAGCGCGCGGCGGCTTGGCCGGGGCGGAATCCGCGAGGCCTTCTTCGGAGGGGGCGGAAGCGCCCCGTGGGTTCGCCGGATTGAGCGCCACGCCGCGCCGCGGATCGAAAAGGTAACGCTCGGGGCACTGCCGCGCGGCGCCGGCAACGACGTCGGTGGTCACGCCTAAACCGTACAACGCGAGACCGGCTGTCAAGAGCTGGGGCCCCACAAGCGCGGGAGCCAATATGAGCGGGCTGTTGCCCAATAGGGTCGCCGAAAAACGGAATCCGCATCGGAAACTCCAACGCGCGAAACCTTTCCCGTCGGACGACTCCACACGAAAAGCCTTCTCCCGTGCTCTGCCGGTGCGGAGAAAGAGAGGAGTCACGCCAAGGACCGATTCGGGATCGTCGGGATCGCTTACGGCGAGTCCGCGCGGGATGGAGTCGATGGAGACGATTTGAGTCATCCCGCCTAGGCTCGCGCACCCCCCACCGATGCAGGCAAGGATCGTGAGCGCCAGGGGGCCGGCGAATCCGGCCGTGCCCTTAGAAGCTCGTGCTCGCGCTCGTTCGGATGCCGTATACGGGCGAAGGCTTCTTGCTGCCGTTCTCACGCCAACCGCCTCCAGGGAACCAAATGCCTGAGTCGATGCCGAACTTCACATTGTCGGACGTCTTGTAAGCATACGCGATGTCGACTTCGAGCCCAAGGTTCTTGTTTCGCCCAACCGCGCCCGCCGCAGCGCCTCCTTTGGTGTTGAGTTGATCGAGGCGGCCCCAAATGATCGCGGGCGTTATGGACCCGAAACCCGGACCTTCGTAGGTGTAATCGCCGCGCACGAAGACGGTGTTGACCACGGCGTTACCTGGCATGCCGGCTACGGGAGATTGGGTCGGATTGTACATAAGGAACGCGGGCCGCAAATTTGGATGGAATGGCGTCGACCGGATTGTGCTGTCGGCGGAGCCCGCACCCGCGAAGGCGTCGCTATCGCCACGGGAGTATCCGACCTGGAGCCCGAGCGTATGCGAATCACCGAGGAGCGACGTGGGCAAGCGCGAACGGGCATTCTCGGTGGCGGCAATGGAAAGGGACTTGTCGGGGCCCGCTCCGGTGCCCGCCACCTGGAGGCGCAAGCGCAGGAGGGCCGCGAGACCTTCATAGCGTTGCGAGTCGCAGGTGATTTCATCGTCGTCGGCGTTCTTTTGGGGAGGGCATTTCGTGGAGCGTCCACCAAGCTCGGCATAGGAGAGGCTCTTCGTGTTGCCGCTCGGGTAGACGATCTCCGTTTCGCCGGCGAAGCCACCCGCGGCGACCTTAGCGAATAGGTCGAGGATGCGGAAACGAGTGGAGGTCTGCTTATGTTCATAATTCGAGAACGCGACGCCGATCTGTCGGGTGAGGCCGGACGCGTTGACGTCAGCCGGGTCGTCGGCCAGCAGCGCCTCAACGGTGAAGGCATCGGCGTCGTCTTCGAGCGAGGTCGGCGACCCTTCCGAATTCTTCTCGAGGTAAAGTGAGCCCGAGAAGGTCGAGGTGAGGTCGAAGGTCGCTGAAACCGCGTCGGTCGTGGAGATGGTCCCGCCCTCGGGTGTCCATTCCGCGTTGCGCCACACGCCTAGGCCCCAATGGCGTGGAATGCGTCCCGCCCTAAACAGACCGACTTCTGAAGCGTACTGCATGTAAGCGAAGCCGATTTGCGGAGTTTCGGACCTCTCGCCACGGCCGCCCGACAACGTGAAAGGCTGAGCCACCTCGCTCCCGTCGGACGAGCGACGGCGCGTGCCGTCGGGGAGACGATCGCCATCGGACGTTTCCTCGCTCAAGCGCGTGTTGCCCAAGCTTGTGGCCGTGCGCGGCGACTGGTTGTAGGCGTAACGGATGTCGAGAAAGAGGCTCAAGTTGTTCGACGCCCGACCTTCGAAGGTGAGGCCCAAGGGCACCCGGAAACCTTGATAGGTCGTCGAATTCGGGACCATGTTCGTCTGGTACTCGGCGATGACGCCGCCTTGGCCGTGGACCTGCGCTGCTGCGCCATGGCCCGTGGAGGGCAACTGCGCCACCATGAGCGCGACCGCGGGGAGGGCGAACGCCACAAGAGTTCGACCAGAGTGGTCCGCCCTGTTCCTACGGGTAGTCAGTGTCATTCGAAGAGCTCCTTGATTTCCTGCGCGCGGGCGTCTGCGGAATGGTCCAAGGCCGCGCAGGATGGATTCGCCTTAAATAATGGCAATTCTCATCCCCTGTCACGATCCAGGCATCCATCAGGCGCAGAAGTTCGTAATGGATTCGGAGCCTGTGGGTCAAATTTCGTCCTCGCCCACGCAGGCATTCCCCGTCCATTTCGGGCAGTCCTCCTTCCCCGTCACTGGCGCCACTCCAGTCACCCCCGGTAGGCATGCATGGGAAAGCCGCGGCCTCTTCATCACTGTTTCGGCCGCCCGCGAAGCACGACGTTGGAGCGTCTACGGCTTGCAAGCGCGCCGCAAGGACGCTTACCCTCTCCGCATAGAACAGGTAGACCCCGGGTCGCGTAAGTCCTTTCAGCAGCTCGCGGCCGGAAGGAAACGGAACCAGGCTATGACCCAACACCCGAGGAGCCCCCCTTGCACGAGAACGAGAACGAGAACGAGCCCGAACCAAAGCCGTTGCCCATGAAGGCCATCGCTGTGTCGGTGGGCGCACTCTTCGCCGCTCTGGTTGCGGGCTTCCTTATCGTGCCTGCGTTCTTCGACACCAATCCCATGGGTGGCCGTCTCTTCGAAGACGGCCCAGCGCCTTGGGCCGTGTCGGAAGCCGAACAGGCGCGTTTCCAATACACCGAAGCGCAGCAAAGGGGACGCTACCACTTTCAACAGTATTGCGCCTCCTGCCATGGTCCCGAGGGACGCGGCAACGGCCCTTCGGCCATGACCCTCTCCACGCGGCCTCCCAACCTCATCACGACCGATTCACGCGCGGTGAAGAACGGCATGACGAAAGAGGGAGTTCTCAAGACCCTCGAGCTCGGCATCCCTGGAACGGACATGGGCTCCTATGCGCAACTTCCCGCCGATGTGAAGGCCGAAATCGCCGACTTCGTGGAGTACCTCAACACCCACCCGGCTCTCTTTTGAATCGCCGCGGATTGAGGGGGCAGTTTTCCCGTCTCTAGTTTCGTCTTCCAAAGTCGACATGCAGCACGCGGCCACCCGGCTCCACCTCCTCCACCGCCGCCTCGACGCGCCGCGCTCGCGCTTCCTTCGCCTCCCTTGCCAATCGGGCACCTCGAGTCTCGCGCTCTTCATGGGTTCCAGCGTGTCCGACGGATCCCGCATGCGAAGAGGCTCCGGCACGCGGAGGACTCTCGCGCCCGCGCCGGGAAGGGAAAGCATCCGGGGAGGGCGAGCCATCATCTTCGACCCGGCGCGCCTTTCTCGGTCGACCCTCCGCCCCCGTGCGAGAAGCGTCGCCGCGAACGTCGTGAATCGACGCCTCGCGCACAAAGTAACGCATCCAGGCGAGCAGCTTCTCGGCGCGCCCCGCGGGATTGTCGTCCTCGAGGATCGTCTGCCCTTCTGTGTTCTCGATGACAAACCACTTGAGAACGCTATAGACGAGCGAAGAAAGCGAGGAGTCGTCGAAGTACTCCTTGGACTGGAGGTGCTTGAGGAGGCCCGTCCGCAAAGAGGCGATGCGCCCTGTTTCGGCGCGCAGTTCGGTAAGGAGGCGAGCTTCTTCGGCAAGGGCGACCGCGACGTCGGTCAGGTGTTCGACTTCCACGAGCTCATAGGGAAGTTCTTGAATGCACGCGCGCGCGCGGCCACGCCCCCGGATGTCGATTTCCACCACGAAGCGGCCGTCGGGGAGCTCCTTAAGGACACGCAATGGCCCCATGCCGAACACTTCGACGGGTGTGTAGGTTTCTTGATTTGTGTTGAGAAACTCTTCGAGCGTCTGTCCAACCCGGGCCTTCTTCGTGAGATCACCCTGAGCCACACCAACCCAAAGACCCGTTTCAACGCAGTCACGCACCATCTTTCGATAGCGTGGCTCGAAGATGTGAAACTGAAGTGAATGACCCGGGAACGCCACGATCTTGGGAAGCGGGAACACCGCTACATGGAGTGGAAAGCCCATGATTCCCCTCCTCTTCTTCCGACAATCATACTGGCACTCTCGCGTTACCTCGCCAAGGCATCGTCCGCCTAGAGGGCGAGTTTCTCGTTGCGGGCATCAACGAGCTTCAACTTCTTGAGCTTTTTGCGCGTGGCGGGGTCGTCCTCGGAGTCGTGGATCTCTTCGATGACCTCATCCTCGTCGGCACCGGACTTGAGATGATCGATGAACAACACACCCTCGAGATGGTCGAGCTCGTGCTGCAAGCAGATGCTCATGATGCCATCGCAGGAGATGACGATGGCCTTGTCATCGACCGTGCGCGCGTGCAGTTCGATGGACTTGTGCCGGCGCGTTCCTCCCTTGGAGACCCCCGGAAACGACAAGCAGCCGTCGAAGGGGAACTCGACCTCCCCCTCGGCTTTTGCGATGGTCGGGTTCACGAGGGTCAGGGGAAACCCCAGTGGGGTTTCGACCCCATCGACGGAGTACGAGATCGTGCCATGCCAATCCTTGAGCTCCTCGCTCTCGAGGTAGCTCTTGATGTCGACCACAATAAGTCGCTTGAGGATGCCCACCTGGGGTGCTGCCAGGCCGATGCCTTCGAAAGCGTACATGGTGTTGGTCATGTTGGAGGCGAACGCGGCGAGTTCGGGCGTGAAACACTCTACGGGAAGCGACTTCTTGCGTAGGAGCACGTGGGGGTAGTGGAGGATCCGATAGACGGCCATGGAACGAGACCTTTCTGGGCCAAAACGAGGCGGCGGAGTGTGCCCCTTTCGTAGCGTATTCTGCCGAGTCCTGCTACGGTTAGCCCCACGAACGGGAAAACGTAAAGGCCGGCGCATGGTGCGTTCGGGACCTCCGGATGGCCGGAGGGAGATACTATTTGCTCGAGATAGAGGCAATTAGAGGACGCGAAGAGTCACTTGGGAAAAGGGAACCGCTTTGTTTTATAGCGCTTTTCTTTTCCGAAGTGGCTTCGGCCTCTCCCGCCTCGTCCACCCCGGGAGAAACCCGACCGATGGTGGCTGCCTCGCTCTCGGCTCGCTTTTGTCAGGACCCCTCATGTTCGAGATTACCGAAAAGACCATTACCCTTGGGGGCCGCGAGGTCACCATTGAAACAGGACGCATGGCGCGCCAGGCCTCGGGAGCGGTCCTGGTGACCTGCGGCGACACCCAAATCCTGGTGGCCGCCGTGGCCAACAAGGAAGCCCGTCCCGACCAGTCCTTCTTCCCCTTGTCAGTCGACTACATCGAGAAGCTCTATGCGGCCGGTCGCATTCCTGGCGGCTACGTGAAGCGCGAAACGCGCCCGTCCGACCGCGAGGTGCTCGTCTCGCGTCTCATCGACCGCCCCATCCGACCGCTCTTCCCCGAAGGCTTCATGGTTGAAACCCAGGTGGTGGCCCAGGTGCTCTCCTTCGACTCCGAGGTGTATCCTGCGCCTCTGGCCATGCTGGGCGCCTCGGCGGCCTTGCACATCTCCGACATCCCCTTCGCAGGCCCGGTGGCAGCGGTGCGGCTCGGCTATAAAGACGGCGCGTTCCTCGTGAACCCCAGCGACAAGGAACTCGTGGGCAGCGACCTCGAAATGATCGTCGCCGGAACCCGCGACGCCATCCTGATGGTCGAGTGCGTCTCGCAGTTCATCACCGAGGCCCTCGCGGTTGAAGCCCTGGCTGAAGGTCAGCGCCAAATCAAGATCCAATGCGATGCGCAAGACGAGTTGCGTCGCAAGGTTGGCAAGGAGAAGCGCGTTCACGTCGAGCCCAAGGTCAACGAAGCCATGCAAAAGGCGTTCGACAAGAAGTTCGGCGCCAAGCTCAAGGCCGCTTACGGCATCGCGAAAAAGGCCGACCGCAAAACCGCCATCTCAAAAGTGCGCGACGATGCGAAGGCCGAGCTCGTCAAGGAAGGCGAGCCCCAAACCGCCAAGGAGTTCTCGTTCCTGTTCGAGAACGCGAGCTACAAGACGATGCGCCAAGCCATCGTGCAAGACAACCGACGCATCGATGGCCGCAAGTCCACGGACATCCGCGACATCGTCTGCGAAACCGGTCTTCTCAAGCGCACGCACGGCTCCGCGCTCTTCACGCGCGGCGAGACGCAGTCCATCGGCATCGTTACGTTGGGCACGTCCGACGACGCGCAGCGCGGCGAGTCGCTCATGGCGCCGCTCGAAGAGAAGCACTTCATGCTGCACTATAACATGCCCGGCTACTCCGTCGGGGAAGCCAAGCGCATGATGTCGCCCGGTCGCCGCGAGGTGGGACACGGCAACCTGGCTGAGCGGGCCCTCAAAGCCGCCGTTCCCAACCGCCTCCGCTTCCCCTACACCATCCGCGTGGTGAGTGAGATTACCGAATCCAACGGTTCCTCGTCCATGGCGTCCGTGTGCTCAGGCACCATGGCGCTCCTCGACGCAGGCGTGCCGCTCTCCGAGCCGGTGGCAGGAATCGCCATGGGCCTCGTGCTCGAGGGCAAGGACTACGCCATCCTCTCCGACATCCTCGGCGACGAGGACGCGCTCGGCGACATGGACTTCAAGGTCGCCGGCGGGAAGAACGGCATCACGGCCCTGCAAATGGATATCAAGGTGGGCGGGCTCTCCCTCGACATCCTCACCAAAGCACTCGAGCAAGCCCGCGATGGCCGCCTGCACATCCTCAAGAAGATGACCACGGTCATCGCCAAGGCCAACGATCTCTCCGTGCGAGCACCCCGCGTGGAGCAAATCAAGATTAAGCAGGAGCGCGTGCGCGACCTCATCGGACCCGGCGGACGCAACATCAAGCGCATCGTCTCCGAAACGGGTTGCAAGGTCGACATCGACGAGTCCGGAGTGGTTTCGCTGGCCTCAACCAACGGAACTGCCGCCGCCAACGCCAAGCGCATGATCCAGTACCTCACCACCGACCCGTCTATCGGCGAGGTCTATCTCGGCTTGGTGAAGAAGGTGTCCGACTTCGGCGCGTTCGTAGAAATCAAACCCGGCGTCGAAGGGCTCGTCCACATCTCGCAGCTCGCGCCGACCCGCGTCGCCCGCGTGGAAGACGTCGTGAACGAAGGCGAAGAGGTCATGGTGAAGGTCATCGAAGTCGACCGCACGGGCCGCATCAAGCTCTCGCGCAAGGACGCCATCGGCAAGCAGCCATCGGAAGCCATCAAGGCTCTGTCCATGGGCTAAGTCGGGACACGCCCGCCGAGCGCCGAGTGCGCCAAAGGCGCACGTAGACCTTTCGAGTCATCGGAATTCGCCTCGACGTGGAGCCCCTCCCGTCGAGGCGTTTTGTTCAACTCCGCAGGAGGGTGTTTCCATGTACGCATCCGTTCTCATCGCCGTTGGCCATTTCCTCGCCCTCGGCATCGGATTTTGGAGCATCGCAGAACGCACGCGCGGCCTGCGACGGGTGTCGGAGGATGCCCGAAACGGCGACGCGATCAAGGATGTGTTTCGTTACGACCTCCTTTGGGGAATAGCGTTCCTCCTGTGGTTCGGTACGGGCCTCGCGCGCGCCTTCGGCGGGATGGAAAAGGCTTCGGGCTTCTACCTGCACAACGGCTTCTTCCACCTGAAGCTCACGCTCATCGCCGTGGTGTCGATCGTCGAGATGCCCGTCATGGTGGGGCTCATCAAGTGGCGCGTCGGCCTGCGCAAGGAAGGCCCGGGGTTCACACCGGACGCTGGCAAGGCGCGCACCTGGAAGATCATCGGGCACGCGCAGATGGCAATGCTTGTCCTTATCGTGGCGTCGGCCTCGCTCATGGCGCGCGGCGTGTGGATGACGGGTGGGGCTGCGGAATCCGGGGAGTTGCCTTAAGGGCCGCGGCCGCTTCAAAAGTTTGGTAAGTGGAGGGGGCGTCGTTCGCAGAGCCGCCGGGTCGAGGCCTGAGGAGTCAGACCTCTAGCTGCCTCGGGAGAGCGTGGATTCATCGAGCGTGCGCTTGCGCTTGGTTAAGGCACCCTCCTCACCAACGCCCGGAACTTTCGCAGCACGCACACATCAGCGCCGTCTGCCTCCGAGAAGTACCAACGCCCAGCAGTGAAAACAACCTCGCCAGCGTCCTTCGACACAGGGATGAACTCGAACTCGAAAGGTCCTGGGGCGGTGGCTGAGATACAACGCGATTTCGTGCCATCGTTAGCACGCAGGGTGGGTCGTTCTGTCGCCTCGGGACCAATGCCGTTGGGGCGCGTAGGAACGATTTGCGCCACGGTGGCGCTCTCGCCCGAGAACGGATCCACGCGCTCAAGGCGGTCGTCATCTCCTGTTCGCGAACCGGCGAGCGAGAAGAGGTACCCGTAGGCCTGAGGCTCGTCCTCTGGAAGGGTACGTTCATCGATTGTGGCGGCTGCGCGGATGTCGAGTCGTCCTGCGCTGCTTGCCGAAAGGCTTTCACGCATGGGTGTGGCGACGATATCGACTTCAAGCGAACGCAGCGTCCCCCCTTCTACGGCCACAACGCTGTCGAGAACGTAACGTCCTGCGAAAGCACCCAGCGCTCCGTGGCGCGGGAACGCCTCAACGCACGCGCTCTCGCTCCAGGTCCAGCCGACACGCGCGAGGCAGCACTCTTCCGCGGTCAACGCGGGCGGAGCGTCGCAATCAATGCCTACGAAGCTTCCCGATACCGTATTGCGTTCGTCCACGGCGGCTGACGTTTTTCCGGCGAGACGTCCGCCTGCCAGCGAAGTCAGCGAGAGTGCCCACGCGCGCGTGGTGCGTCCCTCGCCCACGGTCGCGAGTTCGCCCGTGGTGACGACATCGTGGGTTCCCACGCGAGGAAGCGCGAACATCCGAACGAAGGCTCCCTCGGGCGGCCGGGCGCAATGGCTCGCGTCGACGCGCGAGGGGTAGAACGTGATCTCGAGTCGTTCCTGTCCCGACGTCGGCCCCCGGACGCGACGGGCGAGGGCACCCATCGCCTGCCAGCGCTCTCCACCCACGAGTCCTGCGAGCGCGGCATCGCCTATGGGTGGCGCGATGATTCCACCGCCGGGAGTAGGGGAAGCACCGGGCGTGGGGGAGGGCGTTCCCAGTCCAGGCGCGACAGTCCCACCTGGGACGGGCGTGCCGTTGCCGGAAGTCCCGTTGCTGGGAGTCCCGTTGCTGGGCGTGCCATTGCTGGGCACCGGAGCCCCCGGCGCTGGTGAGCCCTCAGGCGCGGGACGATTGGCTCCACCGTTTTCTGAGGAACCATCGTCCTGACCGCAGGAGGCCACCAGGGCCATCGCCGCGGCGCAGGCGCCCGAAACCGCAATCGCGCTCAACGTCCGCCTCGCTCCTGTGGCACGAACGACGAAAACCATGAAACCGGGGACTCTTGAAGCGGCCCTGGACATAGGAAATCCTCCCTTGTGTTCCGTTTCCATGTTCCGGTCTGCTGCGCAGGCTGAGACTGTTCGTCATGGAATACGCGAACGGGGAGGGCGTCAACCCATTACGGGAGGATGGGCGCAGCGAAGGGAGATTCGTGTCCCAAGGAGGAGTCTTGGAAGCGGGAACCCCATGGCGCTAAGCCGTGTGGGCATTCACCGTCGCAGTGGCACGAGCTGGCTTGCGCGGGGCCATGCGCGCGGGCCGTTCATTCACGCGTGCGTCAACGGACTCGTCCTCATCGACACGCACGATCCCAACGTCGTTGAGATTGGCATCAGTGGGCTTCATCACGAAGGGAGCCACCACCAACACTGCCAAGAGCGCTCCAGAGCCGAACGACACATGCACCAAAGATAGCGATGCGATCGCGCGCCACGCGACGTCGAGAACGGTTGCCAAGACGCAAAGGCCGACGAAGGAGTAGCCGAGTGTCTTCTTCATAACGCGAATCTCCGCGAGGGGGTCAGTGCGCGCATCAAGAAGCAATGGTCGGGCCAATCCACCCATGGCTGTTACCCATCTAATCTGTTACCTTTTATCGAAACCAAGGGGAGGAGCATCCTGTCCAAGGAGTGGCGACTGTGCAAGAATTAAGCATCCACGCCCCTGTGTACCTTAACCCATCGACTTCGCTTCCCGCCGCAGCGCGCTTCGGCGCAGACTGGTGGCTTCCCAGCCGGGGCTGATAGAAGAGAGATCACAACTTCAAATGTGGTCATGAAACCCGATCGCAGGGAGCAACCCGTGCCCAACGCGCGACACCTCCGCATCCTTCCCCTCGCTTGCGTGCTTTCGGGCACGTTAGGAGCCCTTCTCCTCTTTGCAGGCTCAACGCGCGTCGGCCGTCTGCCAGCCATCGGTCCGTTCGCCTCGCCCTTCCACGGCTTCTGGAGGAACATGCCGATGGAAGCATCCGAGCGCGACGCGCTCGATGTGACCCTGCAAGGGCGCGACGGACGCGTCGTCGTGTCCCGCGACGCACGGGGAGTTCCTCACGTCTTCGCGACGAGCAACCGCGATGCGGCTTTCGGACAGGGCTGGGCCACAGCGCGCGATCGCCTGTGGCAGATGGACTTTCAGACACGCGCAGCCGCCGGACGGCTTGCCGAGGTCCTCGGGCCAGAGCTTGTTGAGCACGACATCAAGAAGCGGCGGCGCGGGATGGTATGGGCGGCCGAGCGCGCCCTAGCTCACGCACTCAAGGCGCCGGAATCGCGCGACGCGCTGGAAGCTTACTCCCAGGGTGTCAACGCTTGGACGAGTGCGCTGGCGCCCCATTCGATCCCCGTCGAGTACAAAATCATCGGCGGAGTTCCCGACACGTGGACGCCGCTTCACTCCCTGCTTTTCGCTAAGGAGATGGCCGAAGAGCTCTCAGGAGGCTCCGACGACATCCGCATGACCAACGCGCGGCGCGCCTGGGGCGACGATCTCGTGGCGCTGCTTTTTCCCGACGCCGCCGGTGCGCGAGAGCCTATCGTGTCGCGCGACCACGTGTGGCCGCTGCCCTCGGCGCATCCCACCGTGGCGTCCGAGGCGCCCACGCAGATGCTCCCTCCCTCGGCCCCGCTCGACACGTCCCGCCTCGGGAGGGATCCCGAGCCTAGCAATGGAAGCAACAACTGGATCGTCGCGGGCTCGCGCACGGCGTCGGGAATGCCTCTCCTGGCCGACGACCCGCATCTTGGACTCCGCGTTCCTTCCATTTGGTACGAGATCCGGATGCAAGCACCGGGGCTCGACGTCTATGGCGTTTCTCTCCCAGGACTGCCCAACGTCATCATCGGTTTCAACCGCGACGTGGCTTGGGGAGTTACCAATGGGGGTAACGATGTCCTCGACTGGTACCGCGTGACCTTCAGGGACTCCTCACGCAGGGAATACGCACACGAAGGTGGTTGGCGGTCCGTCGACCGACGCCGCGAGATCGTGAAGGTGCGCGGAGCGCCTGATGTCGTGGAGGAGGTTCTCTACACCCACCATGGACCGGTCGCGCTTGAAGTGCCTCTGGGCGACGGCCCGGAATCATGGTCACTGGCCATGCGCTGGGCCGCCCACGATCCTTCCGATGAAGTGCTAGCGTTCCATGAACTCAACCGCTCACCCGACGCTGCATCCGCGCGCGCCGCGCTCTCGCGCTTCGGCTCGCCGGTGCAAAATTTCGTCGTCGCCACGCGCCAGGGGAGTGTGGCTCTCCACCATGCAGGACGCGTTCCGTTGAAGTGGCGGGGCCAAGGGCTCTTCGTGCTCGACGGCGCGCGCGCGGATCACGATTGGCAAGGATGGATTCCGTTCGACGAGCTTCCGCGCGAGGAGGATCCACGCCGTGGGTTCGTCAGCTCCGCCAACCAACATCCTGTCGACGGCTCTTACCCGTATTTCGTCCACGGCGTCTTCAACGCCACGTCGTGGGCGCGCGCAGTGCGCATCAACGAACTGCTCGCGCGCTCCGAAGGCCATACACCCGAGCAAGCTATGGCCATGCAGACCGATGACCTCGACCTGCTCGCGCAGCGTGTCTTGCCTCGCCTTCTGGGTTTCCTCGACGCTCGTGCGTTACCGAACGAGGCCGCCCCCCTTCTCTCCGATCTGGCCGCATGGGACTTTCGCCATACTGCCCAAAGCCGCGGTTCCCTTTTCTATGAACGCTGGCTCGAAGCGGTGCGCCAGGCCACGTGGGGCGCGCGCGTGCAGAAGGAGCAGGCCCTCGCGCCCTATGTCGACGTCTTCGCCGAAGGCCTCATGTCCAATTCTGCTCCTGCGTGGTTCGACGATCCTTCAACCGCAGCGCGCGAAACTCCACTTTTGCTTACGCGCTCCGCGTTCCTTTCCACCTGGCGCGACATGTCCGCTCGACTGGGTCCATTTGGCCCGAGTTGGGAACGCGGGCGCGCGCGGGGCACCGACGTTTCCCACCTGGCGCGTCTGCCCGGATTCGGGTTCACGGGTCTGCCCACGGGCGGCGCGAAGACAACCATCAACGCCTTGCAGAAAAGGCACGGACCCTCGTGGCGCATGATCGCCACTTTCGACGCCGAGGGTCCACGGGCTTGGGGCGCCTATCCCGGTGGCCCTTCCGGCGAACCGGGCTCTCGCATGTATGCGCCCTTCCTCGAAGGATGGAAACGCGATGCTTACGAAGTGCTTCTGTTCCCGCGCAACGCGGCCGGCGTGCGCGCCACGCGCGGCGTCGCGCGCACTGAAGCGCCATTGCCGGGCGCGGACGCACGCGTTCCGTTGTTGAGCGAACGTCACCTCGACGCTCTTGCGCGATTGCCCTGGTGGACGGCTGCGGCGGCGGCCGGGTTCGTCGGTCTTGTTTCTCCGGGCGGACTCGCCCTCGCAGGAATGAGCGGAGCCCTCGTCGCCACGGCGGCGTGGGGACTTCCCATGGCCGATAGGCTCATGCACGCCCCCACCGACCTCCTCGTGCGCGTGGGCGGTCTAATGGGCGTATCCTTCGATGCGGTGTCGAGCATGGTTCCCTTCCTGCTCGCATTCCTCGCGTGCGCACTCCCCGCCGCCCTCCTGGCCGTGGCCTTTCGGGCTGCGCGACTCGCCACCCGGCATGCATGCACAGCCACAACGACGAGCCACTCCGCGACCGCTGCCACGTTCCCAGCGCTTGCGGCCGACGGCGCGTCGGGGACGTCCGCGTCCGGGAACGGCGACGAAACAACACCATCCGTTCCCACCACGGAGAGCCATTCGCCATGATCTTCGATACGAACATCCGTGTTTCCGCGCCTCATGGATTCACCGCTAAAGTGACTATGAACACAGAACGGTTCGCGTCGCTCCGCGCGGAAGCCCGTGACGATCGCGTGGGCTTCTGGGCTCGCCTCGCGCGCGAAAACCTATACTGGCGCAAACCCTTCACCCGTGCCCACTCCTGGGAACCTCCCTTCGCCCGCTGGTTCGAAGACGGCAAACTTAACGCCAGCGAGCAATGCCTCGACGTGCATGTGCGCATGGGGCGAGGCGACAGGACCGCCATCGTATGGGAAGGCGAGCCCGTCGATGAACGCGGCGCGCCGCGCGAACGACGCGAGCTCACCTACGCCGAACTGCTCGACGAGGTGGAGCGTTTCGCCGCAGGCTTGTCCTCGCGCGGCGTCACTCAAGGCGACCGCGTCCTTGTCTACATGCCGCTCGTTCCCGAGACGCTCGTCGCGATGCTCGCGTGCGCGCGCCTTGGAGCCACCCACTCGGTGGTCTTCGCCGGATTCTCGGCCGAGAGTCTGCGCGATCGCGCGCTCGACGCGGGCGCGCGCGTCGTGGTCACGGCCGATGGCGGGTGGCGACGCGGAAAGACGGTGGAGCTGCTCGCCAACGTCCGCAAAATACGAGGCCAAATGCCGGGCGTGGAAACGGTGGTGGTCCTCAATCGCCTCGGTCCTGAGCGTCGCGCCGCCACCACACTCGAGGCCAACGCTGGTGAAGTTTGGTTCGACGCGCTCAAGGGAGCCTCCCGCGCGGCCGCCGCAGAAGTCGAGGCCGAGCATCCGCTGTTCATCCTTTACACGAGCGGTACCACGGGCAAGCCGAAGGGCGTCGTGCATTCCACGGCGGGCTACGTGCTGTGGGCGAAGACGAGCACCCAATGGGTGTTCGACCTCAAGGACGACGACACGTG
>JBIKVI010000327.1:0-4965 GCA_044356935.1 Silvanigrellaceae bacterium
CGCATGACCGAACAAATCGCCGAGGCCATCCTCGGTCACCTCAAGCCCTCGGGCGTCGGCGTGGTCGTCGAAGGGGTGCATAGCTGCATGTGCCTGCGTGGCGTGAAAAAAAATGGTGCTACTATGGTCACCAGCGCATTGCACGGTGTGTTCCGCACCGACCCGGCCACGCGAGCGGAGTTCATGTCGCTTGTGCGCGACGGCAAGCGGTAATCGGCCTGCGCGAAAAAGAGAAGAGTCATGCGTCCGAATCCAAGGAGGGTGGTGATCTTGTCTCTTTCTTTGAGTCCGAAAGCGTTCCCATGACTCCTGAGCAGCTCGTGGGCATGTTACGTTCCCTACGAACGACCGTGGCATCCATGCCACAAACGGATCTTTCGCAATGCAGCCCGCTCGTCAGCGAAGTGCTTCCCTTCCCCTAAGGCCCGGGAACGTGCGGCTTTAAGGGTAGGCAGCGTCCATTGCAGACGATTCGTGGAACACAACGCCCTTTCGCCCCGAAAACGGTGCGTCGCGCAGGGCCAGGGCCACCTTTCGCGCGTCGATGGGCGCGGATCGCGCAAGCGGCCCAATCATCAACGCACGGAGTAACGGAGCCGCCAGAACACCCATACGCTCGAGGGGTCGGCTCTCAGCGCGGTTGCCCACAAGGAGCGAAGGACGCACGACATGGAGCGCCGAGAATCCCACGGAACCCACGCCCGCTTCGGCCTCGCCCTTCACGCGGTTGTAGAAGACGCGCGAGCGAGAGTCGGCTCCAAGCGCCGACACCAATGCGAACGTTGTGACGCCAGCCGCGCTGGCCGCGCGCGCGAGCCCTAGCACGATGTCGCGATCCACGCGCGCAAAGGCCTCGCGCGAACCCGCTTTGCGCAGGGTTGTTCCGAGAGCGCAAAAGCACACGTCCGCTTCGGGGAGGGCTTCCGTTAAGGTATCGGGCCGCGAACAAAGGGCCTCGAAATCGATGACGCGCTCGCGGATTTTACCTCCAGCGCGACCCGTTGGTCGGCGCACGAGCAGGGTCACTTCACCGTACCGTGCATCGGCCTGGAGGAGGTCGACGAGGAGTCCGCCAACCAACCCCGTGGCGCCAGCAACGAGGGCACGCAAGGTCATGTTGCGGCCTCGGCAGCGGCCTTCGCCGGCGCCCTCGCTTGCGGCATGGCTTCAAGCACGGCCTCCGCGATGTCGATGACCTCGAGGTCTTTGGTGGCCTCGAGGTTCTTAAACGCACCCTTGAAGTTGATCATGCAGAACGAACACCCCGTAACAAGGGTCTTGGCTTTGGTGGCGGCCACATGCTCGAGGCGGTTCTCGACGATGGACTTCACACCACCCTCGCTTTCGTACCACATGTTCCCTCCGCCCATGCCGCAGCAGCTCGCCGTCTCGCGCGCGAGTTCCATTTCGTGGAGCCGAAGACCCGCGATGCCTTCGAGCAGGTCGCGGGGCGCGTCGTACTCGCCATTATGGCGTCCAAGGAAGCAGGGGTCGTGGAACGTAACGTCCTTGCGCACTTCACCGGGCATCTGCAGGCGTCCATCGCGATGGAGCTTGGCGAGCAATTGGGAGTGGTGCACGACGTCGAACACCCCTCCGTAGTCGGCGTAGTCGTTCTTGAGCGTGTTGAAGCAGTGGGGGCAATGCGTCACGATGCGCTTGAACTTCAGGGCCTGGAGCTTCTCGACGTTGGAAATGGCTATTTCCGAGAAGGAGTACTCGTCGCCTAGCCGCTTGACGGGTTCGCCAGTGCAACTCTCGGCCTTGCCCATGACGGCGTAACTCACCCCGCACGCCTTGAGGATTTGGACCACACTGCGTGCCACGCGCTGGTTGCCTGAGTCGTAGGAGCCCGCGCAACCAACGTAATAGAGGTACTCGACTTCGGGCGAGTCGCCCGTGAGAACCGGCACGTCGAGGCCCTCGGCCCATTTGAACCTATCGGCGTGCGAAACACCCCACGGATTGTTGTGCTGCTTGATGTTCTCGATAGCCTTGCCCGCAGACGGCGGCACTTCGCCGAGCGTGAGAGTTTGGTAGCGTTTGAGCTGCATGATGGCGCGCAACTGATCGATTCCCACCGGGCACTCGTTGACGCACCCGCCGCAGTTGGTGCACGCCCAAATCTCGTCGTGGGTGATGCGGCCGCTCTCGTAGAGGTAATTCTCCTCCGCGTTTCGTTTGTCTTGCGGCAGCTGAGCCTCCACCAGCATGGAGTCGCGCAGCTTGAGGATGACCTGCCGAGGGTCGAGCGGCTTGCCCACGGCATTGGCCGGGCAGATATCAGTGCAACGGCGGCACTCCGTGCAGGAGTCGAAATCGAGAAGATCGCGCCAGCTGAAATCGAGCACCTTTTGCGGGCCGAAATACTCGGCCTCCGCGTTCTCGAAGTCCATCTTGGGCAACCTCACCCTGGGCTCGAGCCGCTGGGTGAAAAGGTTGAGCGATGCGGTGACGATATGCATGGCGCGCGTGTAGGGCACCACCGCCACGAATGCCATGGTGGTGACCATGTGGAAGTACCACAGGCCCGCGTAGGTGTTCTGTGCGACGCTCTCGCTCATGACAGGGAAAAGCCACGAGAAGGCCGTGCCTACGAAGCTCCACCCTTTGTCGACGGGATTCTCTTGCACCGCGAGGCGCATGCCTTCAATGAGGAAGCCCTGGACGGTGAGGACAGCCAACAGCGCGTAGAGGACCGAGTAATCGAGGGCGTGCTTGAAATCCTTCTCGTTACCTTGGGGGCGGTGGCCGCCAACGGCATTATTAGTGGATCGACGCATGACCCCCATCACCAGGCCCACGAACAGCGCGACTCCTCCGAGTTCCGCAACCACCGAAGTGAAGGCGTAGAACCAACCACGGTAGAGATCGACGATGCCGTACTCCTTGAAGGCCACCATGGTGGTGGCGAAAACAAGGGCGAGGAAACCATAGAAGATGAGGCCGTGCATCCAGGCCGCGTAGGGCGAATGCCGCTCCGAACGCATGCGGCGTTTGCGGAGCACCTTGCCCTGCGCCATGACGTAACGCATGAAAAGCAGGGTGCGGTCGAAGGGCCTGTCGAAACTGGCCTCAGGTTTGCCCATGCGCCACATGCGCACGCGCTTGTAGATTCCCCACCCCGCCACCGCCACGGCGAGCGCGAGCCAAAGGTAGGTCGACTTGTGCAGCGCACCCGCTAGTTCGCCCGAAGGCGCCCAGTAGATTTGCCGAGTGAGCTCCGCGGTCGCCACGCTGGTTTCCAGTTCCGCCATTGATCCGTCCTCACCAAGGGTGTCGCCAAGGATGCCTTAAGAAACTCGCAGTGTGGCCTTCAGAGCCCCCGCGCAAGATAGCGTCGCACGTAGGTGCGCACCCCTTGCGCGAGATCGGTGAAGGCAACGGGAAGCCCGAGCCGTTCCAAACCCACGTGCTCGGCGCGCGTGTAGTTTTGATACTGCCGCGCCAGGCTTTCGGGCATCTGAATGTATTCGATGCGTTCAGGGATCGATAGGGCCGCGAACACGCCGCGCGCGAGATCGTTCCAGGTGCGCGCTGATCCGGTGCCGAGGTTCACGAACAAGCCGCGTCCCACGTGAGCAGGAGGAAAGGCGGCGCCGTCGCGCACTCCGCGCAGGGCGCACGAGAGCAGCAGGATCGTGTAGCGGGTCAGGTCGTCGACGAAAATGAAGTCCCGCTTCTGCTCGCCATCGCCGAACTCAGGCGTGGTCGACGCGAAGAGGCGGAACGTCCCCGTGCGGGTGACCTGCTGGAAACCATGCAGGACCATGCTGGCCTGGCCACCTTTGTGCGCCTCGAAAGGACCATAGACGTTGAAATAGCGAAGGCCGAACCAGGCCGGCGGGGCGTCCTCGCCTTGAGCGAGCGCCCAAAGGTCGAAGTCGAGCTTCGATTTTCCGTACAAGTTGAGAGCCTCGTACTTCGAGCACATCTCCACGGCGTCGGAAAACCCGCGAGTCCCGTCGCCATATACAGCCGCGCTCGAAGCGTAGAGGAACGGCACGCCCAAACGAGCGGCCACGCGCCAGAGTCGTTGCGAATATTCTACATTCAGCGTGGCGAACACCCGCGGATCGGTTTCCACCGTGGAACTGCATGCGCCGTTGTGCACGATGGCCGAGGGCACGAGCCTGCCGGCCTCGAGTTCCTCGAGGAGAGCGACGTGCGTCAGGTAACGGTAGCGCGAGGAACCCGCGAATCGCGAGGCGTTGGGACGTCCCGCGCTCTCGGGCAGGTCAACTCCCACCACGAACAGGGGGACATCGGCATCGGGGGAAGGGGGAGCGTCGAAGTTGGAGAATCGCAGGGTAGCCGTTCGGGGGCGCGCCCCGGGGCTCACGAGCTCCCCCCAGGTCCTCTTGAGGAGTGCCTCCACGATGTGGGTTCCAATGAACCCATTGGCACCCGTGACGACCACGACTTTTTCGACCCGTGACTGGCTCACCTGGCTCCTCCTTCAATCCCGGCAGCCAACGTAGCATGATCGCTGTCGCTTTCAAAAACACCCCTGGGGATCCTCAAGTTCCTCATCGCTCGCACCGAAACGCTCCTTCGATAGTGCGTTGCGCGTAGGAGGAGTCCGGCACATGAAGGTTTTGATTGGCTCGGCCTGCCTAATGGCCATCCTCTCGGCATTGGCCTGCAAGCCCGTAGAGGAGGCCCCCCCTCCTGAGCCGACGCGCACTCCCGCCTCGCTGTGGACGCCCAACACGACCCCCTACACGCCCATCGTCCAGGCCCAGCCCTCGCCTAGCGCGCCCACCTGCGATGCGACCCTTTACGAGTGCGCGCCCGACCCGAAGGTGGTCGAGCTGTGCCGCGTCGAAGAGTCGGACAAAACCAAGTGCGAAGGAAACATCGAGAAGGCCATTTACGACAAGTACGAAAGGGCCATAACCCAGGCCACCTCCGGCGTGGAAAAGACCACCGCGAGTTGCCAGAAGATATACTACGTGAACACAG
>JBIKVI010000328.1:0-4950 GCA_044356935.1 Silvanigrellaceae bacterium
TCCAGAGGCCCTCACCCCGCGGCCCCTGGACCGGAATCTTAGGGACAAGCCAAAACTCCCATCTCCCGCAGAATTGCTCCCGCGGCCGGACCGAACAGATATCCGCTCTTGTGTGCACCCGCGAACAGATACGCTCGCCCTGGCGCCCAAGGGGCCTCTCGCCCCTCCAACTCACAGGCAAGGAGCTCCCCGTGGCCAAATCCCAAACGGAGGCCGCGACGCTCTTCCCATTCCAGAGGTTCGGGTGTCGCCGCGATCTTCGCCCGTTCGAGCGATTCACGCTCCAACTGCACTTCGCGCAAGAGTTCCCCGAGCAGCGCCATGCCGGCGTCCGCCGAAGCGCGCAACGCGTCGTCTTCGTTTCGCCACTCCTCCAACTCCTGGGTGGACAGGCCATGAATGCTCGTCACTCCGACCCTCACCGTCGACGACGACGCGAACACCCGCCTCGCATCTCCCGCCAACGTCGCTCCGCCAGGAACCTCCACAAGCGCATACTGGGGCCAAGGCTCCACTCGCGAAGAGGCGAGCACAGTGCCTACAGAAAAACGCGGTGAGGAGAGCCGCGCACGCTGCGGCCCACCGCACGGCCAGAGTCCAAGGGACTCGAGGAGTTCTAAGCTTCCTGCTCCCGCGCACAAAAGCACGTCGAATCGGCTTGCGCCGGAGTAGGAAACGAGGTCGTCCCTCGACGCCAAGTGCCCCGACACAAACGTAACACCCGAGGCGATCGCAGCGCGCGTCAGGGCCGTCAGGAGTGCATGTGCATCGACCCACGATTCATCGGCGCATGTGAGCGCGGGCAAACCCGCCACCTCCCGATGCTCAATTCCTTGCGAGGGGAGATTCCTCGCCTTGAGAATCTCCTCGCTCTGGCGGATGCGACTCTCGTGCGCATCGCGTGCGGAGGCATCCGCGAAGATGGCGATTCCCTCGCCGCGGACGAAAGGAACGCGCAGTCCCGAGGCCGCCTCGAGCTCGGTAATCCAGTCGGGATAAGCTTCACGCATGCGTAACTTCAACTCGAAATGCGCCGCGCGCGCATAGCGTTGCCCATGGAGAGCCAGGTCGGCGGCCGCCGCTTCCGAGGCGCGAGGAGCGCGGGGGGAAGACACGATGACGACGCGTCTCCCGGCGCGCGCGGCCTCCCAGGCCGAACACAAGCCGAGGACCCCCGAACCCACCACGACGAGAGGTTCGTGCACGCTCAAAAACGGTACTCCGCCGCGCGTGCGCCGCTCCTCAACCAACGCCGCTCCAACGTGCCACGCTCGGAGACAACCGTCAGAACCGGAGCGGTGAACCAATCGGGTCCCGCCACGACCCGCGTGCGGCCTCGAAGATCGTCGACGTTGACGTGCACGTGCCCCAGCACGAAGAGGGCCGGTTCACCGAGCCCTTCGGCGCGCGCGCGGGCCAAGTAGTCGTCGACGCAGCCGGAAAAGAAGGCCGGGTCGAGGGCCCTGTACTTGTCCCGCGTGCGCGACAAACGCGCGTACGCCGAGAACAGGGCGTGGGTGAACAGGCCGGGTACTACCCCGGTGGCACTCTGGAAGGATCGCGACTTCACCAGCGCGCGGAAACGCGTGTACGAGGGCGGACACACCACGTCGTCGCCATGGCGCAGCCAGACTTCTCCCACGACGGAATGACGCAGGCGGAACACGAGATCGCCGACACCGTCGAAGCAATCGCGCAAGTCGGGGTGGAGCGCGTGCTCGAACCCAAAGTCGTGATTGCCTTCGCAAAGGAACACGCGCACGCCCCGGCTCCGGACTCGGCGCAGGGCATCGAAAATACTCCGCCAATGCCGACGGTGGAACGAACTCCCCACGTCGATGAAATCGAACACGTCGCCCAAAAGGAACAGCGTGGAGGTGATGGTTGGCTCGAGGGCGTCCAGCGTCGAAGTGAGGAGCCGCGAGCGCTCATCGTCGGGTGTTCGAACGTGCACATCACTTACGACGGCGAAGCTCGCAATTTCGCCCAAGTCGACCCGCGCAAGGCCAGTGGGATCCCGCGTTCCAAGGGTCATGGCGTGGGCACCTGGCGGAGAGGTTGACCAGGTGAATGCCCTGGCACCTGCCCAGGCGTGAAAGCGAAGCGGTGCACCACCTCACCGCTGGGGGCAGCAACGAACTCCACTTCGGCTCGCTCGGCAGTGAAGCTCGCTACGGCCGCGCCGTGGACCGCACGCGCGAACACGGGTGGCGGTTGGGCATTGGCACGGGGCGCATAGAGGCTGGCCCCGCCATTGCCCACGACCACCTGGCGGATGTCGCAAGGAAGATCCTGGTTGCGCCCCTCGATGTGGAAGAAAGCGTGCTCGTGCCCCGAGAAGTAAGCGTCGAAGCGGTTGTCGCACAAGAACCCCGGAATCGTGCGCCGGGCGTAGGGTTTCAAGCGCACGTACTTGCCGCCCGACAGGGCCGGATGATGGCCCATGGCGATTCGCCACGTGGAACGCGACCGCGCCAACGACTGTTCCAGCCCATCGAGGCTGCAAAGGAAGGGCAAGCCGCATTTATCGGGAAAGTTGGAGTCGATGTTCGACACCGTGAGCAGGTTGCCAAAAGTAACGGTGAACGACCGCGCCGGCATCACCCAATGGCCCGGCTCCACGCGCGAGTAGCGAATCTGCGCGCCGGGGTCGCCCTCGCCCTGGTAGTCGTGGTTCCCGAGCGCCAAGTAGAAAGGAACACCCTTGAGGCAAGGAGTTGAGTACACGTCGCGCCAGCGCGTTTGCCACATGGGGTCGTCAACGCTCCGCACGCCCTCGGGGTAGAAGTTATCGCCCATGGACAACACGGCGTCGGCGGATCGCTCAACGCACAGCCGCTCGAGCAACGCGGCCACGGCCATTTGGTCGGCATTCCCGCTCCCCCAGTCGCCAAACACGAGCAGGGTGAGCGACCGTCCGTCGGCGGCCTTGAAAGCCGGGGCATGCGAGACCTCGGTGGCGTCGCGCACCAGGGGAATCTGACGCGCGTACTCGGCCACAGCGACGGCCAACGCCATGCACGCCACCAGGGCGAACACGACCGGCTTGTTGCTCAAGGTTTTACGCACCAGCAATGAGAAAGTCTTCACGGGCCTCTGTCCTCGAGCGGGATCCTAGAACTTGGTGACGGACGATAGCTTCAGGAGCTCCTCGAAGTTGTCGCCCTCCAGGGCGTCGTGGTCAAGGAAACGGTTCACCCGCGTCGCTTGGCACTTCGCGCACACATAGTGGATGAGGAAGCCCTTCTTTTTGTGCGGCGCGTAAGCTTTGGGAACCAGCAGGCCACCGCAGCCCGCCGCACGGTCGCCAGGATTCACATCGACGTGCAGGCTATGCAGGCAGCGCGGACAATGGTCGCGACATGTGGTGGACGAGGGGGGAACGGCGTGAGCGCAGTGCCCGCACGTGAACGCCTCGTTGATCTTCGTGAAGACCGGCGTCCCGAGGCTCATCCGCCCATCGACCGCACGCGAGCGAACCCCTGCAGGGCCTCCTGCGAGTTTACGCCCGGGTTCTGCTCGAGCCATTCGATGAAGCGCAGAATGGAATCGCCGTCGACGCTCCCGGCAACACGGTGGCGCACGGTTCCCTGAGGGTCGACGAAAAACGTCTCAGGCGTGCCGGTCACGCCGAAATCCAGGGAAATCTTGCCCGCACGATCGGCCACTACGGGGAACGACAGACCATAGTTGCGCGCATAGTCGAGGATAAGCTCGTTGCTGTCCTGGATGTTTACGCTGAAGAAGAGTGGGGTTGTTTCGCCGGCGAGGCTCACGCCACGGTAGAAGCGCTCGAGCTCAGGGGCCTCCTCTCGGCACACGATGCACGTCGTGTTCCAGAAATTAATGACGACCCAGCGACCCTTCCCTACCGAATTGGCAAGTTTCAAGCGGTCGCCTTGCGCGGTTTGCGCGTCGAATGCGGGCACGGGCTTACCCACGAGCTGCGAGGGGAGCGCGTTGGGATCCCTGCTCATGGCGTACAGCATGAGCGAAAGGAACACGCCCACGGCAAGTCCGGAGAGCACGAGAGGCATGTAGGATTTCTTCTTAGCCATATGTCAGTACGCCTTCGGTGGGTGGGCAACCTTCTCGTCCTTGAGCATGTGATCAAGCAGCTTGGCCTCACGCAATTGCGAGTGGTCTTTCTCGGTGTCGTAGACCTCGCTGTGCTTCACCATCAGGACCGTCGCGTGAAGTGTGTTGTCTTGCACGAGATTGGTGCTCGCTAGGCGCCCCTCGACGACCACGCCTTGGCCTTCCTTGAACAGGTCGGGAGGCACGCCCCTGTAAGAGACGTTGAACTCGTGACCCTTGAGGTCGGTCATGCGGAAGGTGAGGTGCTTCTCCGCACCGTTCCAGTTCTTCGTACCGCCGAGCACGAGACCCGACACCCGGAAGAGCTTGTCGTCGAATCGTTCCGGCGAGGCGTAGACTTCAGCGGGTGTGAAGAACGTCACCGACGATTCCTGCTTGGTGGCTTGCCATCCGATGAGGGCCAACGAGCCCACCACAAGAACCGTACCCACGATTTGTCCGCCGTTGATTTTCTTCACAGGTGTCTCCCCACGCTCATGCCTCACTTCGACCTCACGTTACATATCGGACAGGTAGCCTTCATCCTTTAACGATCGCAAGGCCTTGGCTCGCGCTGTTAAAGCGTACGCGGCGAATCCCGCCAGGGCTCCTCCCGAAACAAGGAAGGCCGCGGTCACGAAGACCACCCAACTCGTATTGCCGAACTCGGACATTGCCTTCTCCTCGTTGGATTCCCATCAGCCCGCGCCGTGTTCGGCGCGCAGGACTTCCAGTGTCTCGCGGGCGGCGATGGACTGGCGGCGGACGATGTACACCGCGATGCTGAAAACGAGCATCGTCAGCACGTTAAGCCACATCGCTTGACTAATGTCGCTCGAGACGTTGCTCGCCCGCGTCACGAAGGACTGCGGC
>JBIKVI010000329.1:0-4937 GCA_044356935.1 Silvanigrellaceae bacterium
TATCTCGTCTTGCCATAGGGACCTCCGCCGTTGGTGGCGAAGGAGAGAATCACGCCACGGAAGCCCTCTCGCAATGTGCCAAGAACGAGGGGTTACGGAGCTACGACGAGAACCGGAACATCGTTCGCGTCTCGAACAAAGACGTGCCTGGACATTCGGTGGCTTGGAGGCCAAACCTCTCCTGCATAAACCCCGCCATCGGCGGCCCCATGCATTCGCGATGCGCTCCATTCGAACGATTCGGTCGGGTCTTCGCACCAACGAGCAAGCCTGGCGTCACGTGGGTATCGAACTGCCAGAAAGGAGGCCGCTGGCTCGGCGAATCAGACGAGGAACGATACCGATTCGAATCCATCGGACTTATCGGAGCGAGTCGGGATGGGGTGTGCTTCTTCACCTCGCCGTTGGCGGTGGAAGGGCGTGACGCCGAGTTGCCAAGACCCTACAAGTTCTCCAGCTCTTCAGTTCCTCCTGAGGAGATGGGTAACAATAAAGCACTTGAGTGCGTCCGATGCCACATGCCTATTCCATTCATTCGGACGCCGCTGATTCGGCATAGAGACGTGGCTCGAAGCATCGGGGTCTCGGTGCGACAATTTCCCAATAAGGCGGCGTTCGAAGAGTACATGTCGGGTGACGAAAAAGGAGTGCCATGGCTGACATTCAATCCCCGAAAGGGCAGTCCCATCATCCCAGTGATAGCCAAGGATCAACTCGAAAGAGTCGCTGGAAACGGGAAGTTCACGACAAAGGTTTCAAAGGAGCCGATATTGGAATCTTGCCAAACCTGCCACCTGATGGCGGGAGGTAGGTTCCAGGCTAGGCACGTACTTCAAGCCTTCGGAATCTGTGATGTCGAAGACGTCGGAGACCCCGAAGATCCCGGTGATTCGCACTGCAAGTCGGTGCATCCGCGCGTCGATCCCCAGTGGCTTCATTTGCACAATAGCGTCTACGCGCCGGACTTGAACATCGGAGTTCCCGTCAAGAAGTCGGAAAAATTCAGGGATTATTTTTTGCGCTGCCGCGGTCCGGAATCGAACAAGGGCGCTTGCAATTCGGAAGCCCTCGAATAGCTCCCGAATCTGGAGCTATCGCCTTCACCGAACTTCGACATCGACGAACACGATTTTCGAGTACAGGGGGCTGTCGGCATAGTCTTTGAGCTCAGCCCTGACTTGCGATGTGTTCGGCACCTCAATGCGCAATATCTCTGAAGGCTTGATTTCGTCGGGAATCCTGACTTCGAGGAACTTGCCAAGCCCTTGGACTTTCGTATCTCGAAGCTTGGCCCACAACTTCTCGCTGCTTTCTTCCGTCACGAGCTTTTCCATGAGCCCGGGCGACGACCTGGCCTTTAGGACCGCAGCCAAGCCGAGGAACTTCTTGAAATCCGTCGGGACTAGAGTTCTAGAGGCGAACCTTCGCCTGAAGTCGGAATCGATGACGTCCTTCTCGCCTGCCGAGATCCTCTCATTGGCCCCGTGCCACTCTCCATTCGCTTCACGCCAAGCGGCAATGCCACGCTCATCAGAGGCCCAAACATCGGTTCTGTTCCAAACATCAAGGACTATGCTGTAGCCGCCGGCTACCTAAAGACCGTCCAAGCGGCGGGCGTCTCTCCTCCCACGGTGGTGATCGGAGGTAGCCTCCTCCTTGGGACCGCGGATCTCAACGAGTCGGACATCGACGCGTACATTTACGGGGACGACGAGAGGTACCTGGCGGAGTCAAATCCCGAGCTCGTCAGGAGGATCCTCTCAGCGATGCGAACCGCGTCGGCTCAGCATCTTAGGATCGCGTCCGGCCTGCCCATCCATGATTCTGGACTGTTTCCTATCGATGAACCTGAAAAGCATCGGATGATGGAACGGAACGGTGTCGATGGGAGCCTTGGCACCCACGCGATGACGAACAGCCTCTATCTGGAAATCAAGGGAGAGGCACTCGGGTTCCTTGTATTCGCGCTCCCCGAGGAACTCAATGCACGGCAGCCGATCCCCTCCCAACTCCAGCGAAGGATCTACCAGATCGACGTTGCCCAACTTCGCGCAGAGGCCGCTGACTTGAAGCAGAACAACAGGAAACGGAGCAACTAGAGGAATGAGGTCAGCACCAAAATCATGCGTCGCGCACTCCGGCATCGTTGCCTTCGGCGTCGCTTTAGGAGCGCTGCTCGTGTCGTGCAAGAACCGTAGCTTCAACTCGCGGGCTTCGTCCCACTCCCATGTCGCGGGATCATTGGGTTGGGCCGAGGCCACGAGCGACGTCAAGGCCTGGTTCGACGATCCGCGCAAGGCACCCAGCGTCGAGGCGTTTATCGCTCGTTACCGCGCGGCGTCACCGCGAGCCAGGAACGCCTTCTGCGCCGAGAACGCCGTCGACCCCCTCGTGGTCGCCGAACTCGAGACCAAGGCGCCGCAATCGCTGTTCGCGGATCTCCTGTGCCAACGCGAGGCAGTCTGGACCTCGTATCTCGAGATGTCGTTGGAGATAGGCACTCCCGATAAACGTTTCACACGCGGATTGGCTCCATTTATCGCCTCACTCCCTCCTGCGCTCAAGCGCCGAATCTTGGATATCTCTTCGAGGTCAAACAACAAGTTCGAGAAGTACTATGTCGGACCACTCGCGGAAAAACAGGGGACCGGCCAAGGTCCCAAGCGCATCCTCGATTCGGTTTTCCGCTTCGCCGCGAACTGGAAGTCGTGTTTCATCGAAATCGGATCGAAGCCGCCGTCGGAGGCTCGGCGCCGCGAGGCCCTCGCCTGTTACTGGCGTATGAACCGTGAGATGTACGGCGTGGGCACATCGTGCGAGTCGGATTCTACCGGCTGTTACGAATTCGACGACCTTGAAGTGATCCATGGCTTGGTTTCGCGCGCACTTTTCGAGCGACTGCCAGCCGACAAACAGAACGCGACTATGGTTTATGGTGGCAGTCTGGCGAAGGGCGTCGCGGACTTCAAGGTCAGCGACCTCGACGTCTTCTTCCTCAACGGACGCGCGAGCGGCAAGCCGACCTACCTCGCCGAGTCGCACCTCGAGCTCGTCCGTGGAATCAGGGCCGCAGCGACAGACAGTCTCCGGAAGGCCACCTACCCGAGCCTGGAACGCCTGTCTTACCAAGGACCCGTGTACTTGAAAGTGAACGAGGACAAGTCGGCTGACATTGCGTACCTCCATCAGTTCGGCATCGAAGACTCCGGCATCATCAACGCCGTGTTTCTGGAAGTGGACGCCAAGAAACAGTGGAACATGCTTGTCCTAGACTATCCCAAAACGCCCACGTCATACGAGGATCTGTTCGGCATGGACTTCACCCGTTACTGAGCCAGCGCACTGTCGAAGGAGGGATCGAGAAAAATCATAATTCGACCTCTGAGTCCTATGGTGACTGACATGATGGCCCCGCGTCTTGGTCTGCCTCACGACGCAGGCCAGAAGAGGATGGGCCTCGCCCCACCCGCTGATAGGGCCAACCTACCTCACTCCACCGTCACGCTCTTGGCGAGATTGCGCGGCTGGTCGACGTCGGTTCCCTTGCGCACGGCTATCCAATAGGCAAGCAGGTGCAGTGGCACAGTCGTCACGAACGGGGAGACGACTTCGGAACAGGCGGGGATGCCGATGAAGTCGTCGGAAAGGTGGGCGAGCTCCTTGTCGCCGTCGGTGCCCACGGCGAGGATCTTCCCGCCGCGCGCCTTGATTTCCTCGATATTGGAAATGGTCTTTTCGTAGTAGCTGTCGCGCGGCGCCAAGCACACCACGGTGAGGTCCTCGTCGATGAGCGCGATAGGACCGTGCTTGAGCTCACCAGCGGCGTACGCCTCGGCGTGGATGTAGGAGAGCTCCTTGAGCTTGAGGGCGCCCTCGAGCGAAACGGCCCACTGCGGACCGCGACCGATGAACAGGATGCTCTTCTCGTTGTGGTACTTGTTGGCGAGCTTCTCGATGGCGTCCGAGAGTCCAAGGCACTGCTCCACCAGCGAGGGGATCTTCACGAGCTCCTCGAGGACCTCGCCCACGGCTTTGGAGTCCATGGTGCCTCGCTCCTGTGCGAGCGCTAGACCGAGCATCAAGAGGCTCGTCACCTGCGCCGAGAACGCCTTGGTGCTTGCCACGCCGATTTCCGGACCGGCATGGATGAGCGATTCGGCGTGGGTCACCGCCGCGATGGAACTGCCCGGCACGTTGAGCACGCCCAGCGTCCATGCGCCGTGGGCGCGCGCGTACTTGATGGCCTGCAGGGTATCCATGGTTTCGCCCGACTGCGAAACGGCCACAGACAGGGTCTTCTTGTCCACCGTGCATGTCCGGTAACGGTACTCGCTCGCGAGATCGACCTCCACCGGAATCCGCGCGTACTTCTCGATGAAGAATTTTGCCAGGAGCCCGGAATAGTAACTCGTGCCGCATGCGATAATCTGAAGACGGTCGATGTCCTTCAAAGGAACGCCGGCAAGGCCATAATCGAGGACGTTCACGCGGCCCGCCTCGCGTTCAATGCGTCCCTGGAGGGTCTGCGCGATGGCCTGCGGCTGCTCGTGGATCTCCTTGAGCATGAAATGGCGGTATCCACCCTTCTCCATCATGGACACCGACCACTCGACCTTCTTGAACTCGCGCTTCACCGGTGCGCCCTGGAAGTCGGTGAGGGTGAGACCGTCGGCGCGCAGGAAGGCGACCTCGTGGTCCTCGAGGAACATGACTCGCTTGGTGTGCTCCACCAAGGCGGTAATGCCGCTGGCCATGTAGAACTCACCATCGCCCTCGCCGAGCACCATGGGCGAGCCAAGGCGAACCGCGTAGAGCACGTCGGGCGTGCGCGTGTAGAGGATGCCGAACGCGAACGCCCCGCGCAGTTGCGCGATTGTTTTGTAGATGGACTTCTTCATGCGCTCGAAAGGGTCCATGTCCTCGGGCATGGCCGAAAG